>JBAQLW010000253.1:0-5296 GCA_049302175.1 Rectinemataceae bacterium | reverse complement strand
TCCATGCTCTCTTCGCTCGCCATCGCAGGACTCCTTGAAGCGGGTCAAGCACCTCTTCTTTTCAGGAATGGGCTGAACGATGCAGTGAAAGAAGGTTGCGCTCGCGCGTCTGCCATCGTCGCCGGCTCGATCATGGAGGATCCCTCAGTCCTTCTCACCGAGGGGAACCTGATCGTTGAAGGCTACAATCCCGACCTCGATCGCCTGCGCTCTATCAAGCAGAATTCCACAAGGATTCTTGAGGAATATCTCGAGGAGGAGAAGAGCGCTTCCGGAATCTCGACGCTGAGGATCCGCTACAACAGGATAATCGGTTACTACCTGGAGGTGTCCAGAGGTAAGCTCGAGGCTGTGCCCGCGCACTTTATCCGCCGCCAGTCCCTCGTGGCAGGAGAGCGCTATACGACGGACCGCCTCGCGGAAATCGAAAGCGAGATAAACGGTGCGACGGAAAAGATCGTCGATCTTGAAAAACAGCTCTTTCTTGAGGTGAGGGAGAGTCTGAAACCATATATCGAAGCGATGGAAACGCTGGCCCGGAATATAGCGCTTACCGATTGCCTGGCTTCATTTGCCCAGGCCGCGACGGAAGGCGGTTACTCCAGACCGATTTTGCTGGATGATACGATCATCTCCATCAAACAAGGGCGACATCCCGTGGTGGAGGTCTGCCTGCCAACGGGTGCCTTCGTGCCGAACGACCTCGAACTCGATGGCGAAGGGGCTTGCTTCGCCCTCATAACGGGTCCAAACATGGCCGGAAAATCCACTGTCCTGCGACAGACGGCCCTTATAACCCTCATGGCTCACGCAGGCTCATTCGTGCCCGCTGAGATCGCCCGCATAGGTCTTACCGACAAGATTTTCTGCAGGGTAGGCGCCCAGGACAATCTGGCGAGGGGCGAGAGCACATTCCTTGTGGAAATGCACGAGACAGCCTATATACTCAATACCGCTACGGCGAAAAGCCTCGTGATCATGGATGAAGTAGGCAGGGGAACCGGTACCCTCGATGGCGTTTCGATAGCCTGGGCGGTGAGCGAGGAGCTCCTCGATGCGGTGCGCTGCAGAACCCTCTTCGCCACCCACTACCATGAACTGACGTCGATGGAGCATCCTCGCCTGGTCAACCTGAGCATGGCCGTACTTGAGAAGGAGGGAGAGATAGTCTTCCTCAAGCGGCTGAAGGAAGGTCCTGCGGCAGGCTCTTACGGCCTTCATGTAGCAAGGCTGGCGGGCATTTCCGAAGCTGTACTTTCAAGAGCCAGGGCTCTGCAAAAACGTTTTGTCACCTTCGAACGAAGCCTCTCTCCTATGGGCTCGGTTCCAGAACAGGTTCAGGGCGTGAAACCAGACCAGCGTTTCAGAGAGCTTTTTTCACCGGAGGATATGGCGATTGCCCGACTCAAAGGCGCCGATCCTGACAGAATGACTCCCCTGCAAGCCCTCCAGTTTCTCGCAGAAATCAGGAATATGCTGAACTGAAGCGATCAAGGCTTCCTCTGACGTGACTGTGTTATGCAAATCGCTTCAAGAACAGCCGCTGGCGGATCGACTCTTCTGGACGGGATCCTTGCGGGTGCTGCCGCCTGGATCGTTCCTTTCTACTGTACGCTCTGCGGCGAGCGAGTGGGGGAGAGAGAATCCGAGACGGCGATTCCGCTCTGCGCTCGCTGCATTCAGAGCCTCGTTCCAATCGGAGGAAGCCGCTGCCGAAAGTGCGGCAGGGAACTCTATTCGGAACAGGAACTTTGCTATGCCTGTCGAAACGGCGAGCGCGCCTGCGAGGAAGTCTATCCCATCTTCAAGTACGCGGAGGGACCAGCCAGGCTCCTCAGGGCGTACAAGTCAGGAAAGCGCGATTCCCTCGTCCCATTCTGGACAGGGCTTTTTGCAGGGCTCATCGATGCGCGCTGGCCGGAACACGTGATCGTTCCCGTTCCTCCTCGTCCGGAAAAGCTGAAGCGAAAGGAGTGGGATCAGATCGAAGCGATAGCCAAGGCTCTTGAGCGACGCGGCTATCCCGTATGCCGTCCTCTCGAGAGAAAGGTCGACATGCAGCAGAAGCGGCTGAACAGGGAGATGAGGAAGGAGAATGCCGAAAAGGCCTATGCGGCAATCCCAGCGATGGCCGGGAAGGTCGGGTTGAGCGTTCTTCTCATCGACGATGTCTATACGACAGGAGCGACGATAGAAGCCTGCGCGAAGGCGCTGAGGGAAAGCGGCGTTTCGTCCGTGGCCGCCCTCGTCATCGCTATTGACTAATCCATTGCAGAATACTACTATATCGGCATGTAAAAAGCGCGGGATTCTTTTTAGAAATAAGGAGAGTCGTTCTACGACTCTTTTTTTTTGGCTTGACCCCCTGTATGAACGGTGGTGAAGCTTCTACCTCGCCGGACGGAAGCCCGGCACAAATGCTTAGCGAGGCGGCGTGGCGGACGACAAAGACTTGGAAGCCGGGATCGAAACGATGCTCGGAAACGTTGGATTGCATCTCCTTGAATTTTCCCTTTCCAGGCACAAGGGAAGCATAAAGGTCAAGGCGGTCGTGTACTCGCCTCTCGGAACGGGAACTGACGAATGCGCGAAAGCGTACAGGCTCATACTTCCCCAGGTTCAGCTCGCTTTCGAGGCACAAAATCCAGATATAGAGATCTCGAGTCCCGGGATCGACAGGATCATCAAGTCGGAAAGGGAATGGAAAGCCTTCGTAGGCACGACGATTAAAATCCTGACGCATGACAGGGATGAATGGATCAGCGGGGCTTTGACCGGCTATTCCGACGGCAAAATTGAGTTTTCCGGCAAGGAAGGACCAGTCGCCATAGAAATTTCGTCCATCGCCAAAGCGCGACTGGATTCTTCGCACAAGGGAGAGAAAACCGATGGCATCTGACATGGCGGAAGCCATTCGACAACTGATCAGCGAGAAGGGGATTTCCGAGGAACTCATCGTCAATACCCTTCAGGAAGCCCTACTCGCGGCATACAAGAAGAAGTTCGGCACGAGCGACAACGCCATCATCCGCTTCAGGGAAAACTATGAAGGCGTGGATATCTATTCCAAAAAAGTCATCGTGGATGAAGATGATCTCGAGGATGAAGTCCTGCAGATGACGCTCGAGGAAGCCAGGAATTATGCCGAGGACGCCGAGGTCGGCGATATTCTCGAACTACCGGTCGATCCCCAGGAATTCGATCTGCAGTCTGTCATGGTGGCCAAGCAGACGACGCGGCAGAACTTTCGCGACATCTCACGCGACACCCTCTATGCCGAATACAAATCGAAGCAGGGCGAACTCATCATTGGGTACTACCAGCGCGAGCGCAATAGCGTGATCTATGTCGACCTGGGCAAGGTGGAAGGCATATTCCCCAAAAAGTACCAGTCCCCGAGAGAAGTCTATCATGTCGGCGACCGCATCAAGGCCCTCATTTATGAGGTGGACAAGGGCAAGAACGGTCTCCAGATCATCCTGTCCAGAAGTCACGCCGAGTTTGTCACCAAGCTTCTTGAGCTGGAAATTCCGGAGATCTACGACAAGACGATAGAGATATTCAAGATCGTTCGCGAACCCGGCTACAGGACTAAGGTAGCTGTATTCTCCAAGCGCGATGACATCGATCCCGTAGGCGCCTGCGTTGGCCCCAAGGGCATGCGAAGCCAGCTCATAAGCCAGGAACTCGAAGGAGAGAAGATCGACTTCATCAAGTACGATGTCGACGCCCGTCAGTTCATCAAGAACGCCCTCTCCCCGGCGGAGGTGAAGACCGTCCACATCCTCGACGAGGCAAAGCACACTGCTTTGGCTATCGTCGCGGACAAGGAGCTGTCGATCGCTATCGGCAAGATGGGGCAGAACGTCAAGCTGGCCAATAGGCTCTGCGACTGGAACATCGATGTAAAGACAGAAGAGCAATACCAGCAGGATGGACGGAATGTCGAACTCAAGCGTGTCGCCGACAGTCTGTTCACCGATGCGGGCGAGGAGGTCGAGGAAACGACCGAAGAATCGGTTCTTCTTTCCGATCTGCCCGGCATGGACCAGGAATGGATCGCCGCGCTCGCGGCTGCCGGCATCAGTCTCGTCGAGGATTTTCTCGCGAAGGAAGACGAGGAACTCGCTCGGGTTTCAGGCTTGGCTCTCCAGGTCATCGAATCGATCCAAGGCATCATCGAAGAGAACATTGAGATTGTACAGGAAGAGACGGAAGAAGAAGCTGACGCCGATTCAGAAGAATACACCTGCCCAGACTGCGGCACGGTAGTGACCCCCGATATGAAGAATTGCCCATCGTGCGGCGTTGAGCTGAGTTTCGAGTACAACGACGACCAGGAAGCGTAAAAGGTAGGATATGACGGATAATACCGAGAACTCTCAGAAGAAAGTCCATCTCATCAAACAGCCAAAACCGGCACAGGGAGAGGCACCTGCCGCGCAGGGCAAGGCTGAGGAAGAAGCTCCCGCCGAGAAGCGGAAGCTTGTCGTGGTGAAGAAGAAGGTCGTGTTGAAAAAAGCCCAGGCGAAAGTGGTAGCCCATCACGATCTTGAAGGCGGCGAGCCCTCGGTGGAAGCCGCTTTGACTCATCCCGCGAGAGAGAGTTCGCAGTCCTCTGAAATATCGTCGGTCCATAGTCAGCTAGCGGCTGAACAACCAGCGAAACCTGCTGCGACTGTGCAGCCAGCCCCGGCCAAGCCTGGCTCGCAGGAGAAGCCCCAGCAGCGCGAAGCGACGGTTTCAACTGCCGAAAAGCATGCTGACGAAGCCTCTCAGCCTGCCAATGCTCGACCGACTGAGGCGGCTGGAAAGATTTCCCATGCCGTCGACGGTCTTCCGGGCATAGCTCCATCAACGCCGAAAGATGCTCCGCAGCGGGCCCCGGCAGCCAGGACAGCGCCTCTTGCCGGTCAAGGGTCTCAGCAGCCCGGCGCATCGCCAAGCGGGTATCGCGGAAACTATCAGAGCAATCCATCCAGACCTCACGGCACCGCCGGCACGGTCGGCGGTTACCCCGCCAACAGGGGACAGAGCGATCCATCTCGGACTTCCGGCTACCAGGGACGAGGATATCAGGGCGGCTCGAGTCAGGGCGGTCAGAGCTCTGGCGGATACCAGGGCTCTGGTGGATACCAGGGGGGCTATAGAGGGAACTCTTCCCAGCCTTATGACCCGAACAGACCGCGCCCGCAGAGTCCTGGAGGATACCAGGGATCTGGCGGATACCAGGGTGGCTATCGAGGGAATTCTTCCCAGCCCTACGACCCCAATAGACCTCGTCCCCAGAGTCCTG
>JBAQLW010000252.1:0-4976 GCA_049302175.1 Rectinemataceae bacterium | reverse complement strand
CGACTGGTCGGGCGAGGCCGACAGGCTTGGCGCGACATAACGGCGTGTCAGGTAGGCATATCTTTCGCGCAGTATGGCCGACTTGTTCAAGGTGTCGGGTGTGTATTTTATCGGCGAGGACAGAAGGGCTATGATCCTGGCCGCCTGGTCCCTGCCGAGGGCAGCAACGCCCTTCCCATAATAGTGGCGCGATGCGGCCTCGATGCCGAAGATGCCCTTGCCCCACTCCGCGTAGCCGAAATAGAGCTCCAGAATCCTATCCTTTGAGAGGATGAGTTCCAGCTCAAGAGCCGTTATCACCTCGAAGTATTTGCGGACATAGCTCTTCTCGGGCACGAGGAAGAGGGTGCGGGCCACCTGCATCGTCAGGGTTGAGCCGCCATAGAGGGGCTTCCCCACCCGCTCGTTGATCTCCCTGGCGCGCTTGAAGGCTTCCATATCGATGCCGTGATGGGTATAGAACTTGCCATCCTCCACCGACACCAGCATGTTTCGCACATATGAGGGAACCTGCTTGAGTTTGACGGGAATCGGCTTCTGGAGCTTCCACCCGTACCCGATCGACCGGTAGGGCATGAGTATTATGAAGGTGGGATCCACGAATTTGTACGCGAGGATGAGGGCTGAGGTGAGGCCCATGTACCCAAGGTGTATGAAAAGGATAATCCTGAGGACCAGGAGAATCACCCTGAGGGGCTTCAGGGGGCCTTTGGCGGGCTTGCGGGGAAGGCGAGCCTTGCCGGCGCCGCCGGATCTGGGATTCATGACACGCAGCAGTATAGCCGGATCGCATGGACTCCGTACAGATCGGAGTCCATGCGGTCGCGGGTTTGTTGACCTCAGATCGCCGGCAGGCTCATTCGCAGCTCAGGCAGGCTTTCTTTCCGGCTTCGATCGCGGCGATGTTCATCGGGATGAGGCCATGCTTGGAGGGAGGGAAGAAGGATTTCAGGATCTCGTTCGCGTGGTCCAGCTTCACGGCTCCCGAAGTCTGGCTCAGGGCGCCCATCATCACCATGTTGGCGATGCGTCCATCCCCGATCTTTTCGGCTATTTCGTTGCAGGGGATATGGAGGATCTTGGCGTCGGGCCTGTTCGGGTCCGTCTTCACCAGACTGGAATTCAGGAGGATCGTGCCGCCCTGCCTGCATTTCTCCTCGGCGATGCCGACGGAATCCTCGCTCATCACGACGACCGTGTCCGCCTTCGCCACGATCGGGCTGGCTATCTCCTGATCGCTCACAATCACCGAAGCGCGGGCTATACCTCCCCTCTTCTCGGCTCCATAGAAGGGGAAGAAGGTAACGTTGAGCCCCTCCTTCATGCCGCAATAGACCCACATCTGGCCGAGCGAAATCACTCCCTGGCCGCCGAAACCCGCCATATACGTCTTTTCAGTCATGGTGCTCTCCTCGTTCACTTGGCCGTGCCGGCAGGCTGCTTAGCCGTGGTCAGCGTATTCTTGATCTCGCCCAGGGGATAGAAGGGGATCATGTTCTGCTGGAGCCAGTCGATCGAATCGTGGGGACTCACCTTCCAGTTGGTCGGGCACTGGGAGAGAATCTCGACGAGGGTGAAGCCCTCGCCTCTCATCTGCGCCTCGAACGCGGTGCGGATCATCTTCTTGGTCTTCTTGATGTTCACCGGGTTGTCCACGGAGCCGCGGGCTAGGTACTTCGTGCCGCCGAGGGAAGAGAGAAGTTCGCAGACCTTGATGGGGTAACCCTGGCCAGCGCCCACAGGATCCCTTCCCTTGGGCGAAGTCGTCGCGTACTGTCCGACGAGGGTTGTCGGAGCCATCTGGCCGCCTGTCATGCCATAGATCGCGTTGTTCACGAAAATCGTCGTGAATTTCTCGCCGCGGTTCGCGGCATGGACGATCTCGGCCGTGCCGATGGCCGCCAGATCCCCATCGCCCTGGTAGCAGATCACCAGGTGGTCGGGGAGGACACGCTTGATGCCTGTGGCCGCGGCCGGAGTCCTGCCGTGTGCCGGCTGGACGGAATCGAAATCGAAATAGAGTTCGGCCCAGATGGAACATCCGACCGGATTCGTGATGATGGATTTTGTCTGCAGCCCCATCTCGTCTATGACTTCCGCGATCATTCTATGGATGACGCCGTGTCCGCATCCGGGGCAGTACTTGGTCTGTATGGGTTTGAGACTCTTGGGATGTCCGTATATCATTTCCATGTTGAACTCCTTGCTCACGCGCCGAGCATCCGCTCTACAGCGGCGAGGACTTCCTCCTCGTTGTGAATGACGCCGCCAACTCTTCCATAGTGTCCGACAGGAGCCTTGCCGTTTACGGCGAGCCTGACGTCCTCGACCATCTGGCCCATGCTCATCTCCACCGAAAGGAAGCGTCTGCCCTTCACGGCGAGCGCGTTGAGCCTTTCGTAGGGGAAGGGCCAGAGGGTTATCGGCCTGAAGAGCCCCACCTTGAGCCCCTTGGCCCTCGCGGCCTGGACCGTGCTCGTGCTGACGCGGGCCGAGGTTCCGTAGGCCACGATGACAAGATCGGCATCCTCGACCAGAATTTCCTCATAGCGGCAGAGTTCCTTCTTGATCAGGTCGTAGTGCTTTTCGCGCTCCAGCACTTCCATTTCGAGGCTGGGAGGGTCTAGGTTCATACTGCTGATATGGTTGCCTTCCTTCCTCCCGTCCCTGGCCTGATGGCCGACGGCCCAGGGTTTCCCGGGAAGGCTGGCTGGATCTTTCGCGGCCGGGAATCTGACCGTTTCCATCATCTGGCCGAGAAGCCCGTCGGCCAGGACGAGGACGGGAACCCTGTAGTGGTCGGCGAGATCGAAAGCCTCGTAGGTGATGTCGGCGGCTTCCTGCACGCTCTTGGGCGCGAGGACTATGGTGTGGTAATCGCCATGGCCTCCACCCCTCGTCGACTGGAAGTAGTCGCCCTGGGCGGGAGCGATGCCGCCCAGGCCGGGACCTGCCCTTACCACGTTCACGACGACTGCCGGAAGGTCGGCTCCGCAAAGATAGGAAATGCCTTCCTGCTTGAGCGAGATTCCGGGGCTGGACGAGCTCGTCATGGCGCGGGCTCCGGACGAAGCCGCTCCGAACACCATGTTGATCGCCGCCACTTCGCTTTCGGCCTGGACAAAGATCCTCCCCTTCGGGGGCATATTGACCGCCATATAGGTGATGAGTTCGTTCTGGGGAGTGATGGGATAGCCAAAATAGGCTTCGCAGCCGGCGCGGATCGCCGCCTCTGCGATAGCTTCGTTGCCTTTCATCAAATGAATGTCTTCGGACATATGCTTCTCCTTCAAAGCTTGTAGACCGTGATGGCGACGTCAGGGCAGACCTGGAAACAGTTGCCGCAGGCGATGCACTCATCGGGCGCCACCACCGAGGAGGGATAATATCCCCAGGAATTGGGCGCGTTGTCGGGACTGAGCACTTTTGTGGGACAGGCGCGGACGCAGAGCAGGCAGCCTTTGCATCGCTCCCTGTCTATGACAGGTTTCCCCTTTTTGGCCATGGCGAACTCCTTGTTGTGCCTTCCTAGTTGGTCTGTCTGCCGGTGAGGGCGGCCAGCGCAATGGAGGCGAGTTTGGTTTCCGCGGTGTCGGCGCGGCTGGTGAGCACGACGGGTTTAGCGGCACCCATGAGGATGCCGGCACCTTTGGCCTGCGCCAGGTCGAGCAGGCACTTGTACAGAATGTTGCCCGCTTCGATGTCAGGCGCGACGAGGATATCCGCGTCGCCCGCGACATCGGAGACTATCTTTTTGATCCGCGCGCTTTCGGCGCTGATCGCATTGTCCAAGGAAAGAGGACCGTCGATGAGGCAGTTCTTGATCTGGCCTCTCCTGTTCATCTGGGTGAGTATGGCCGCCGTCACCGTACAGGGCATTTTTTCCGGATTGACCTTCTCCACTGCGGCGAGGATGGCCACCTTGGGCGTGTTGGTGCCGAGGGCGCGGGAGACGGCCACGGCCGAGCCGATGATGTCGACGAAGGTGGCCAGGTCGGGAGCTATATTGATCGCTACGTCGGTGACGATGAAAAGCTTGTGGTAGGTCGGCACTTCCATGACGGCGACATGGCTGACCAGGCGGCCGGCGTTTATCCCCGTTTCCTTGCTCAGCAGAGCCTTGAGGAGAAGGGCCGTATCGATGTTGCCCTTCATGAGGAAGCCCGCTCGTCCCGAGCGCACCAGCTCCACAGCCCTGGCCGCTGAGGCGTAGAGGTCCTTCTCGGGCACGATCTCGAATCGCGAGATGTCAACCCCTCTACCTTCCCTGGCCTCAACGGCGGCGGCCGCTATAGCTTCGGGGTTTCCGACGAGGATAGGGTCGGCGATGCCAGCCTCATACGCGTCGACGACGGCTTCAAGCACCGAGGATTCCTGGGCAGCCGCCACGGCCAACCTCATCCTGCCCGCAGCGGCGGCCAGGGCTACGATCTCGGAAATGTGCCTCATGCCTTGTACTCCTGCGCTGGCCTGCTGCCGTCGAGAGCGCCGAATCCTGCCTGGGCGAGGGCTTCGAGTTCGCCTTCCCCGGGATAGACGACGATGGGGGCGATGAAGGAGCACATCTCCGAAAGGCCGGCGACGATATCCTTGCCGTAGGCGATACCCCCCGTGAGTATGATGGCGTCCACCCTGCCATGAGCAGCGGCGGCCATGGAACCGATGTATTTGCCCACCTGGTAGATGAAAGCCGTGTAATAGAGAGTGCCAGCCTTATCCCCCGCGTGGTACAGCTTTTCGACATCCCTCATATCGTTGGTACCTAGGAAACTCACCATGCCCCCGGCGCCTGAGATCATCCGCAGCACTTCCTTCTCGGTATAGTTTCCCGAAAAGCAGAGCTTTGCCAGGGCGGCTGAAGGGAGGGTGCCTGATCGTTCGGGGCTGAAAGGCCCTTCACCGTTCAGCGCTTGGTTGACGTCCTCAACCTTTCCTTCCCTGTGCAGCCCGACTGAAACGCCCCCGCCCATGTGGAC
>JBAQLW010000251.1:0-10330 GCA_049302175.1 Rectinemataceae bacterium | reverse complement strand
CACGGGGCGATGAACCGAGCGAAGGCTCCCTATGGAGACTTCTTTTATCGAGAGAGATAGGCTCTGGCGGAATATTTTTCGCCAGGGCCTACGCTTATCTCCAGGATGCCATAGCAGCCCGCGCTGCATGGGCCTGGGTTGACGACAAGGGTACCGTCCTCGAGGGAAACACAGCGCGATTCATGTATATGGCCGCAGATCCACACTTCGGGCTTGAATTCGAGCATGATGCGCGCAAAGGAAAGGGAGCCGACGTGGGCTTCGCCATGCATGTCGGCGTTAGTACCATAGGGTGGCGAGTGCGTCAGCACGATAAGGGGTTTGGCTGAACCGGAACGACTGCTGGAATGTCCGAAAGATGGAGTCCTGATCGAGGACAGCTGGGGTTCGAGGGCGGCTTTAAGCTCGGATTCCGTTCGCTCGAAGCTGGTGAGGCCGGCACGTTTGAGTCCTCCGCCCGCTCCCGCCAATGAGCCGAACTGCAGATCGAGGATTGAGCCTTCCACCTCGATAGCCTCGGTCCTGAGATACTTCCTGACGGGGAGAGGGTCGCAATTGCCGGCCACGGCATAGACGGAGCGATGCCTGCCATCGGAGAGAATCCTTGCCCTCACCGCCTTCGCCTCATCGACATTGCCGAAGTTTGTCATATCGCCGGCTATCAGAATGGTATCGATCTCGGGATGAAGGGCGATGATGCGCTCTGCGATATCGCCTCGCCCGTGAATATCTGACAGAATAAGTATTTTCTTCACAAACCCACCTCATCTATAAGTAGCCTCGCTCCTGCCCGCCGTCAACGGCGCTCCATGGACTTCCTTCGATACCCCTTGAAATAAACGTCGTTTACGGGGAGTATTATTCCCGTGATATCAGTAAACGAACTAGCCCTCGGCTTCGGCGAAAGAAGCCTTTTCAAGGATGTCAGCCTCAAATTCACGGCTGGTAATTGCTATGGCGTCATAGGTGCCAACGGATCCGGGAAGACCACCTTCCTGCGCATCCTTTCGGGCGAGCTCCAGCACGACAAGGGGGAGATAGTCATCTCCGCCGGATCCCGCATGGCTACCCTCAAACAGGACCACTTCGCCTTCGAGGAATCCAGGGTGCTCGACACGGTCATCATGGGTTATGAGAAGCTGCATTCCATCGCCCGGGAGAGGGATATCATCTATGCCAAGGATGACTTCACGGAGGCCGACGGCATCAGGGCGAGCGAACTGGAAGCCGAATTCGCCGAAATGGGCGGCTGGGAAGCGGAATCGCAGGCCGCCGTCCTCCTCTCTGGCCTCGGCGTTCCCGAATCCCTCCACGACAAGCTCATGAAAGAAGTGGGGGAATCCTTCAAGGTACGCATCCTCCTCGCGCAGGCCCTTTTCGGCAATCCCGACATACTCCTCCTCGATGAGCCCACCAATGGTCTCGATCTAGACTCCATAACCTGGCTCGAGGAATTCCTCATTGAATTCCCCAATATAGTGATCGTCGTTTCCCACGACAGGCATTTCCTGAACGCGGTCTGCACCCACATCTGCGACATCGATTTCGGCCACATCAGGATGTATTCGGGCAACTACGATTTCTGGTACAGGATGAACAAGATACTTGTCCAGCAGCAGAAGGACCTGAAGCGTCGGCGCGAAGACAAGGTGAAAGATCTGAAGGACTTCATCCAGCGATTCGCCTCAAACGCATCCAAATCGCGGCAGGCCACTTCGCGGAAGAAGATTCTCGAGAAACTGGAACTGGAGGAGATCGTCCCTTCTTCGAGGCGCTTCCCCTATGTCAGCTTCAAGCCTTCCCGCGACATCGGCAACAATGTGCTGCGTATCGTCAACATCAGTCTTGAGGCTGATGGAAAGAGCCTCCTCAAGGATTTTTCGCTCAGCGTCAACAAAACGGACAAGATTGCCTTTGTCGGCAGGGAATACATCGCGAAGTCGGCGCTCTTCTCGGCCCTGGGCGGCGCGACCGAGCCGTCGGCGGGCGATTTCTACTGGGGACAGACGGTCGAGAAAGCCTATTTTCCCAAAGACGCCACTCCCCTCTTCCAGTCCGACGACAACATCGTCGACTGGCTCAAGCGCTATACGGACTCGGACGACGATACCTATATCCGTTCTTTCCTCGGCAGGATGCTCTTCTCGGGCGACGAGGCCCTCAAGCCGGTCAGCGTGCTCTCCGGAGGCGAACGGGTGCGCTGCATGCTCTCGAGGATGATGCTGGCGTCGCCGAACTGCCTCATCATGGACGAACCGACAAACCACCTCGACCTCGAGGCGATCACATCCCTCAATGACGGCCTCATCGAATTCCCCGGCGTGCTCTTCTTCGCCAGCCATGACCATGAGTTCGTCACCTCCATCGCGAACAGGATCGTCGAAATTTGTCCGGGCGGCATAATCGACCGGTATATGAGTTTCGATGACTATCTCGTCGACAACCAGGTGAAGGAGCTGCGCGACCAGTATTATCATGGTCATGTGGTGGCGGAAATCTGAGCCCGTGAAGCGAAGGCTTGAAAAAAGTTGACGTTGGCATTCGCCAGCCGTATAATTCGATTTAGCGCCGAGCGCATATCGCGGCGCCAGACATATAGTCCGGGCGCCTTCAGGCGTCACGATCCAGATGGAGGAACCCAATGAAACGTATCCTAGTCATGCTACTCGTCGCCGGTCTCGCCTTTGGCGCGATAGCGTCCGTCGCGGCCCAGCCCACGAGCCGCCTCCTCACCGATGCCACCGGCATCGATGACCGCTCCTTCAACCAGGCCGCCTGGCGCGGCATCCTCGATTTCTATGGGGACAGCTGGACGAAAACGCCCAAGCGCGGCAAGTTCTATGATGTCCTCACAGCCCAGACCCAGGATATGTACATCCCCAATCTGATGCAAGCGTCGGACGAAAAGTATGACCTCGTCATCGTCACCGGATTCACCTGGGCCGACGCTCTCACGGAAGTCGCCGCCAAGTATCCCAACCAGAAATACCTCATCGTCGACGTAGACTGGATCGGCAAGCCGAACGTCATGGAAGCCACCTACTCTGAACATGAGGGTTCTTACCTCGTCGGCGTCGCCGCGGCGCTCAAGGCCAAGGAAGACAAGATCGCCAATCCCAAATTCGGCTTTATCGGCGGCGTTCCAGGCCCCGTCATCACGAAGTTCGAAATGGGCTGGGTACAGGGCATCAAATCCGTACTCCCCAACGCTCAGCTCGTCGACTACTATGCCAATGACTGGGGCAAGCCAGAGTTGGCCAAGGCCCAGGCAAAGAACTGGTATGATTCAGGCGTCTATGCCATTTTCTCCGCTGCGGGCGGCACTGGCAATGGCACCATAGCCCAGGCCAAGGAATACCGATCTCAGGGCAAGAACGTCTGGGCGATCGGTGTCGATTCCGACCAGTATCAGGACGGCATCTATTCCGGCACCAAATCGGCTGTCCTCACATCGATGCTCAAACGCGTCGAAACCTCGACCAAGGTAGCCCTCGATGCGGTGAAGGCCGGCACCTTCAAAGCCGGCGTGATCGTGTTCGACACCAAGAGCGACGGCGTGGGATTCTCTGCCGCCAATCCCGAGCTGAGCAAGTCGATCGTCAACCAAGTCAACGACATACGCAAGGACATCATTTCCGGCAAGATAAAGGTTATCCCCACCTATGCCGAAGCCAAAGCCAAGGGTCTCGCCCCGGCCAATCTCCAGGCCAGCGACAACCAGTAAGCGACGCATTCCGGAGGGGCTGTCCAGGAAGCATCATGCTTCCTCAACAGCCCCCGTTTTTTATAGTATTTCATAATTATTATTGGATAAGTCAGCATTCTCCCCTTTCAAAGGAGCTGCGATGCGCGGCTACGCGATAGAAATGATGGGCATCACGAAGGCTTTTCCAGGCGTGGTGGCCAACGATGACGTTACCCTGCGGGTTTTCGACAATGAAGTGCACGCTATACTCGGAGAGAATGGCGCAGGCAAGTCCACGCTCATGTCCATCCTCTTCGGTCTTTACGACGCAGACGCAGGTTCCATTCTCGTCAGGGGCAAGGAAGTCAGGATCAGGGACCCCAACGACGCGACAGAACTCGGCATAGGCATGGTTCACCAGCATTTCAAGCTCGTCCACAACTACACAGTCACCGAAAACATCATTCTGGGCAAGGAACCGCGGACAAAGTCCGGCGACGTGGATATGTATTCGGCTGAGAAAAAAGTCGCCGAACTCTCGGCCCGCTATGGGCTGGATGTCGACCCCAAGGCCAGGATCGAGACGATTTCCGTCGGCATGCAGCAGCGCGTCGAAATCCTCAAGATCCTCTACCGCAGCGCCAGCATCCTCATCTTCGACGAGCCCACCGCCGTCCTGACGCCGCAGGAAGTCGACGAGCTGCTCGATATCTTCAAACGGCTCAAGGCTGAAGGCAAAACGATCATCCTCATCACCCATAAATTGAAGGAAATCAAGCAGGCTGCCGAACGCTGTACCGTCCTTCGCCGGGGAAAGTATATCGGCACCGTGGATGTGGCGGATACTTCCGAGGAGAAAATGGCGGAGATGATGGTCGGCCGATCGGTGCGGTTTCGGACCGAAAAAGCACCATCCCATCCAGGCGAAGTGGTGCTGGATATCCGCAATCTCTTTGTCCGCAACGCCAAAGGCCTCCATGCCGTCAGGGATCTCTCCCTCAGCGTCCGCGCCGGAGAAATCCTCGGTGTGGCCGGAGTGGACGGAAATGGCCAGAGCGAACTTGTGGCCGCCATCACCGGGCTTCTCCCTGTCGACAAGGGATCCATATTCCTATCCGGTAAGGAAATAACACGCTCAAGCACCCATGAAAAGATTGAGGCTGGCGTAGGGCACATTCCCGAGGACAGGCAGCGGTATGGCCTCGTATCCGATTTCCGGCTCGACGAAAATCTCGTCTTGAAAAGCTACATGAAGTCTCCTTTTTCGAGCCCAGGCGGCGTGCTCAACATGACGGCGATAGCCGACTATGGCAGTAAGCTGATTGGCAGCTACGATATCAGGGCTGGCGAAGGACCGGCAACGCGCGCCGGATCCATGTCGGGAGGCAACCAACAGAAAGTCATCATAGCCAGGGAGATCGAACTTTCTCCCGCCCTCCTCGTGGTAGCCCAACCCACCCGAGGGCTCGATGTAGGGGCTATAGAAACCATCCATTCGCGAATCATCCAGGAGAGGGACAAGGGGCGCGCAATCCTCGTCGTCTCCTTCGAACTGGACGAGATACTCAACCTCTGCGACAGGATAGCGGCCATCTCCAAGGGGGAGATCATAGGCATCGTTGACGGAAATGCCGCCGATGAGCGCGAGATCGGTGCCATGATGGCGGGAATGCGGCGTTCACCGGCACCTGAAGGGATCGGGGCATGAGAAAACAAAAAGCATCGGAAGCTGGTCTTTTGGACAGAATGCTCGCTTCCGATAAAGCGGTCTCCATCGCCGTCGTCATTCTGGGCATTCTCTGTGGCACCCTCCTCATCATCGTGGTGGGAAGGGATCCGCGTGGAATGTACAGCGCCATGCTCCAAACCCTGACGGGGCTCGATGTAACCCGCGGCACCTGGAACATCCGCTACGTAGGGGAATGGCTCAACGCCAGCCTGCCCCTCATATTATGCGGCCTCTCCATGGGCTTCGCGGCGCGAACGGGACTTTTCAACATCGGAGCCGAAGGCCAATACATCGTCGGCCTCACGGCAGCCCAGTTCGTCGCACTCTATGGTCCGCAGGTCCCAATCCTGCACTGGGTCCTCGCTCTCCTGGCCGCAGGGATAGCCGGCGGACTCTGGGGCGGAATCGTCGGTTGGCTCAAGGCGAAATACAAGGTCTCGGAAGTAGTCGCCACGATCATGCTCAACTATATTGCCTTCTTCTTCTCCCGATGGCTGACGATGCTCATCCCGGGCGCCAATACCTACAAGACACCGAATCTTCCCGAAACAGCCAGGCTTAGCAATACCCTCATCGATCGCCTTACCAACGGCTCGCGTCTCAACTTGGGACTCCTGGTTGCCCTCGCTTCCTGCCTCCTCTTCTGGTTCCTCATCGAGAAGACGAGGCTGGGCTTCGAACTCCGCGCCACGGGGCTCAACAGGGAGGCGGCCCGCTACGCGGGCATCGGCGTCACGAAAAGTATCACGACATCGATGCTGGTCGCGGGAGCCTTCGCCGGCCTCGCTGGAGCCGTCGTGGCCCTTGGGTCTTTCAGCTATGGACGCGTCCTCGGTGGCTACGACAACTACGGCTTCAACGGGATAGCCGTCGCCCTCGTGGGCAACTCGAGAGCGGGAGGCATCCTCATCTCCGGGCTCTTCTTCGGCATGCTGGCTTCGGCGCAGCCTCTCATGCAATCGCGGCAGATACCCAAGGAAGTAACCTGGATCATATCAGGCCTCGTGGTCATCTTCATCTCGCTTCGCGCCGGATTCCGCCTCCTCCTCGACTGGAGGGCACGACGCCGCGCCGCCATTCTCAAGGAGACCCGCGATGAATAACCTGCTCCACATGATACCTTCGGTACTCATGATCGTATCGCCTATCCTGGTGGCCGCGATCGGCGGGATGATCTGCGAAAAGGCCGGCATCGTCAATATCGCCCTCGAGGGATTGATGGGCATTGGAGCCTTCACGGCAGCCACGGTCCACTATTTTCTGGAGGCTTCCACTCCCCTTTCCGTATGGATTGCCATTCTCGTCGGGGGCGGTGCCAGTCTCGTCGTTTCCCTCATCCACGCTTACGCTTCCATTTCCCTGAATGCCAACCAAACTGTTTCGGGTACGGGCATAAATCTCCTCGCCACAGGGGGGACAACCTTCCTCGCCCAGGTAATTTTCAAGATGGAGCGCACCGAACCCTTTAAATTGGGCATGATGCCAGGGCTGGGCGGCATCTACCCAACGGCATGGATTGCCCTTGCTGTCGTCGCGCTTGCCTGGTACGTACTTTACCGACGCCCCTTCGGTCTGCGGCTGCGTTCTTGCGGAGAGCATCCCCAGGCGGCGGCTTCGGCTGGCATAGATGTGCGAAAAATGCGCTACATCGCCGTCATGGCCTCTGGTCTCCTCGCCGGCGTGGCTGGGGGCTGCCTTGTCCTCACCCAGACCATACAGTATACGGTGAATACCATCAACGGCGCTGGCTTCATCGCCCTCGCGGCTGTTTCATTCGGTCGATGGCTGCCCAAAGGCGTCATGGGAGCATCCCTTCTCTTTGGGACAGCCGTCGCCCTCTCTATCTACATGGTGAACATCGAAAGCCTGCGATTTCTCCCTTCCGAGTTTTTCAGCGTAATGCCCTACATCATCACCCTTGTCACCCTCGTCCTTTTCTCGGGCAAGGATTACGCACCCAAGGCCGCGGGACAGCCATACGAAAGAAGCGGCAGCTGACCGCAAGAAACCTAGTCGATCAGTCTAGGCAAGGAGAATACGATGAAAGGATCCGCCATTCACGACCGGCACCTGGGGCATTTTCCCTCGGGCACGCCGCATAACGCCGCGGTAAAAGGGGATTTCGCTCCCCTCGTCTTCATGCCGGGCGATCCCCTGCGGGCCCAGTACATAGCCGAAACCCGCCTGAAGAACGTCAGAAAGGTGACGGGTGTGCGAAACATGCTCGGATTCACGGGCAGCTGGGAAGGCAAGGATGTGAGCGTGATGAGCTCGGGGATGGGCTCCCCATCGATGGGCATATACTCCTTCGAGCTCTTCTCGTTTTATGGCGTGGAGAGCATCGTCAGGATTGGCACTTGCGGCGGCATGACCGCGGCCATCGACGTCGGCGACATCGTCATCGCGATGACAGCTTCGACCGACTCGAATTACGCCCATCAATACGGGCTCAACGGTTCCTTCTCGCCCTGCGCCGACTATGACCTGCTCGAGAAGGCTGTGGCTTCGGCAAGGAAACGGGATATCAGGCATTGGGTGGGAGGAATATTCTCCTCCGACGTATTCTCCCTCTACAGCGCCCTCCCCGACGAGGAGGGCTGGAAGAAATGGGCTGGCATGGGCTGCGCCGCCACCGATATGGAATGTTTCGCCCTTTACTGCAACGCCGCCTACCTGGGCAAGAAGGCTCTCACCCTTCTCACCTGTTCGGATTCCAATATCACGCGCAAGGAGATGACGCCGGAGGAGAGGCAGACCTCGCTCAATTCCATGTTCGATATCGCGCTGGACCTTGTCTGATGAAGCCTCCGGAATTTCATGTCGATCCGGCGAAAGCCGAGGGATTCCTCGAGTCCATGCGAAGACGCTTCGCGTGCAAACGTTTCCGGAAAAGCGAAAGCCTGTCGGCCTCGACTCCTGTCCCATAGAAGGCTTCGACGAAAGCCTCGTCGTGGCCGCACAAGAATGGTGGCAGCCCAGAAGGAGATCGGCGTGATTTAAAACCAGTCCGATTATTCCAGAATCACCCTGCAAACGCGTTTCTTGCCGGCGCGCAGGAAAAGGGCGCCATCCTCAAGGTCTTTCGCCGAGAATGTCGCCCCTTCATCGGCTACTTTCACGCCGTTCACGGAAGCGCCGCCCTGCTGGACAAGGCGCCTGGCCTCGCTCTTGGAGCTGACGAGCTTTGCCTCAAGAAAAAGATCCAATACACCGATGCCTGGGGCCAGCCTCGCGTCCGGCAGGGCGATCGAAGGGATTTCATCGATATCGCCGCCCAAACCCCCGCCAAAGGCCGCCTTGGCGGCCTGGAGGGCCTTGTCTGCTTCCTCGCTGCCGTGGATGATGGCTGTCACTTCCCATGCGAGCTTTTCCTTGGCTCTGTTTATCTCGGCGTCCGCGCCCTTCCCCAGCCGCCTGCATTCATCGACGGGAAGGAAGGTGAACATCAGAAGGAAGCGTTCGACGTCCGCGTCCTGGACGTTTCGCCAATACTGGAAAAACTCGTAGGGGCTCGTCATGGACGGATCGAGGAAGAGGGCTCCTTTTTCCGTCTTGCCCATCTTCTTGCCGTCGCTGGTCGTCACGAGGGGAAAGGTGAGGCCGAAGCACTCGGCGCCTTCCACTCGGCGGATGAGCTCGATGCCCGCGACGATGTTGCCCCACTGGTCATCCCCGCCCACCTGGAGGCGGCAGCCGTGACGCTTGTAGAGCTGGAGGAAATCGTAACTCTGGAGGAGCTGATAGTTGAATTCGATGAAAGAGAGCCCCGTTTCCAGCCTCATCTTGTAGGCTTCAAACGAGAGCATCCGGTTGACGGAGAAGTGCCTGCCTATATCGCGGAGAAAGTCGATGTAGTTGAGATCGGCCAGCCATTTCTTGTTGTTGTCCGAGTACATGGTCTTTCCGTCGAAGGACATGAAATTGTCGAGTTGGGCGAGGAAGCGCTTGGCGTTGGCGTCTATCTCCTCGTAGCTGATGATCTGCCGCATGGTTGTCTTGCCGGAAGGATCGCCGATTCGCGCGGTTCCGCCCCCCATCAGGACGATGGCGTTGTTCCCTGCCTCGTGAAGGTGCCGAATGGCGAAATACGGCACCATGTGGCCGATATGGAGAGAGGGTCCCGTGGGATCGCAGCCTTCGTACAAGGTGATGGGACCTTCATCCATCAGCCTGGACAAGCCTTCAATGTCGGTACACTGCTGTATAAAACCGCGTTCTTTCAGGATTTCAAGCGCCTTGTTCATGAGATCTCCTCGCCTAGAGAGCCAGTATATAGAATATTATGCCAGATTCTCAATAACCGCAGCACATTTTTTACATGCAATGGTCTCCTGTAAAGTAGATTGTCCGTCTTTCTTCATTCTCTTAGCTCCAAGAAAGGGGGGATAATGAATCCCTCTCCCATCTCATTTACTAAATCATCTAAGGGAACCAATCCAGGTTTTCCCGTAACATCGACCTGTTACATCATAAATAAAACACGACAAAGAAGCGTTTGATTCATTATTTATAAGGATTATGCTACACTGAGCCAGGGACAACAATATGGCAAACTTTAAAAATTACGATCAATCACAGACGGTATATCGGCAGCTTGTGCCTTCACAACTTCTTGAAGAAGATCACCCCGCACGATAGTTGACGCCGTTGTTGCACGTCTTGATCTCACCCAAGTGTATGCCTGGTACAAAGAAGAAGGGAAACCTGCCTACGATCCTTGTATGATGCTCAAAGTGCTGTTCTACAGTTATCTGATCGGGAACATGAGCTGTCGGAAAATGGAAAATGGTCTTCAACTTCGAGCAGACTACATATTTTTGTCAGGAGATCAAGTTCCTGATTTTAGGACGCTGAATGCATTTCGGACACGACACATAGAAGCATTGCCCGGACTTTTTTCTCAGATTGTTATGCTC
>JBAQLW010000250.1:0-3181 GCA_049302175.1 Rectinemataceae bacterium | reverse complement strand
GCTCTACATCGTCCAGCCTCAGGAGGGGATAATACTTGCATTTGCCCTCTCCCGCGAACATGAAGCCATCCCTGAGCAGTTTGTAGGAAATCCTGTCGACGGGACAATCCAGGGATAGTCCCTTCACGAACTTGCCAGGGGTTCCCCTCACCTCCTCTATGGCGTTGCGCAGTCTGGCGGGATGGATCCCCGGCACGTAACAGCGGATAAGGGGGTTTTCCTCGAATTCCCGGAGGAACTCGTCAGTGGCGAATTCCAGCTGGGAGAAGAACATCTTGGGCGCTCCCTTGGAATTATGGGGGTCGGTGATGAAGCTGCCGAATTCGCGGAAATCATACTTCGTAAGCACGATGAACTTGACGGGGTTGATCTCCAGCATGATGCGGAATTCCTCGGCATCGCCGTTGGGGTCGTATTCCGCGCTCTCCAGCTCGACATAGTCGCCCAGGGAGTTGCAGAGATACAGCTTGCCCAGGGCATCGAAATCCATGTGCTCGAGCGCGCGGTAACTTTTGATGAATTTCGTGGCCTTTGGTCTGCCGTCCTCGTGCGGAATCAGCTCCGCATAGGCTCCATCGATGTCGAAATAGCCGTTCCTGAAGTCCGGATCGATTTCGGCGAAGATGAGGCGTCCCTCGAAATAGCGCGTGGAACCCTGCACATAGTGGCGTATGAAGTATTCCGGCTCCAGTTGCGAGGCGATGAGCGAATGATTGGGATGCAGGATAAGGTAAAGGTGCTTTTCGTTCGACATGCTTACCTCCAAAATGAGCGAAGCAATGGGGCGATGACCAGGGCAATTATGGCCATCAGCTTGATCAGGATATTGAGCGATGGACCGGCCGTGTCCTTGAAGGGGTCGCCGACCGTATCCCCGACGACGGCGGCCATGTGGGCCGGGGAACCTTTGCCGTCAACATTGCGCGATTCTATGAGCTTCTTCGCGTTGTCCCAGGCACCTCCCGAGTTGGACATGAAGATCGCCAGGATCACACCCGATACCGTCGAACCCGTGAGGAGGCCGGCAAGAACCCCGGGGCCGCCCAGGAAACCCGCCAGGACAGGGGAGAGAATGGCGAGCACTCCGGGAAGGACCATGCTTTTCAGGGCCGAGCGCGTCGAGATATCGACGCAGCTCCTGTAATCGGGAATCTCCGTGCCCTGGAGGATGCCGGGCCTGGATCGGAACTGCCTTCTCACCTCCTCGATCATGGCGAAGGCGGCGACGCCGATCGCGTCCATGGCGAGGGAGGAAAAGAGGAAGGGTATCATCGCCCCGATGAACATGCCGATGAGGACGGCGGGGTTCGTGACGGGGATCGTCGATGGGTCGATGCCGGCGGCCTCGATGAACGCGACAAAGAGGATGAGGGAGGTGAGCGCGGCGGAGCCGATGGCAAAGCCCTTGCCGATGGCCGCGGTCGTATTGCCAACCGCATCGAGGGAATCCGTGATATCCCTGGTTTCGGGCGGCAACTCGGCCATGACGGCCAGGCCGCCCGCGTTGTCGGCGATGGGGCCGTAGGCGTCCACAGAGAGCTGGATGCCGAGGGTGAGGAGCATGCCCAGGCCAGCGATTCCGACGCCGTAGAGGCCCGCGAAGGCATAGCTCCCCGCGATAGCCGCCCCTATGATGAGAACAGGCGGCATTGTCGAAAGCATCCCGACGCCCAGGCCAGAGATGATGGCTGTCGCCGGCCCGGTGGTGCAGGCTTTCACTATTCTCCTAACCGGCGCTGTATCCGTGCCCGTGAAAAACTCAGTGATGATGCCGATGAGGGCGCCGGCGACGAGGCCGGTGACGGTGGCGAGGGCGACGCCCAGCCAGCCGAAATCGGATCCCGCGGCCCCGCCGAAGCGGGCGTCGCCCAGCACGAACCTCGTGCCCGGGACGAGAAGCGCGACCGCAAGCCCCGCGGCTCCAAAAGAGCCGGAGTTCAGGGCCCTCTGTGGGGAAGAACCGGGCTTCATTCTGACGAAGAGCGTGCCGACGAGGGAAGCGGCAACGCCGATGGCCGCGGCGACAAGGGGAAACAATGCCAGCCTGATGCGCATTTCCGCCGTGGCGACAACTCCGATGCCGAGGATGGCGCAGCCTATGAGGGAACCGGCATAGGATTCGAAGAGGTCGGCGCCCATGCCGGCAACATCGCCGACATTGTCGCCGACGTTGTCCGCGATCACGGCGGGGTTGCGGTGATCATCCTCGGGGATTCCCGCCTCGACCTTGCCGACCAGATCGGCGCCCACGTCGGCTGCCTTCGTGTAGATGCCGCCGCCGACACGGGCGAACAGGGCGATCATAGAAGCGCCGAGCGAAAAGCCCGAGAGCACAGGAAAGACGGAGACGGCAAGAGCTTCCGCATTCGAACCGGCGATCGCCATCATCCCGAGCAACACGAGGGAAATGCCGAGCAGGGCCAGTCCCACGACCGTCATGCCCATCACCGATCCGCCCGCGAACGCTATGGCCAGAGCAGGGGCTATGCCCCGGGTGGCGGCCTGCGCGGTGCGGGCATTCGCCTTCGTGGCAACGCCCATTCCGAACCATCCGGACAGCGCGGAACAGAGAGCGCCGGCGGCGAAGGCGGCGGCCTGGAATTTCAGCATTCCGTGGTTGAACAATGCAAGGAGGAGAATGACCAGGGGAAGAAAAGCGGCTATGACCAGGTATTCGCGCGAGAGGAAGGCTCTCGCTCCATCGGCGATATAGCCTGAGATCCGTACGAGGATTTCCGATTCCACACGGATCGAGCCGATGTTGCGCGCCTTGGCTATGGAGTAGCCCAATGCAAGGACGGAAGCCGCCACCGCGGCCATGATGCCCAATTCCAGCCCCATAGTACCTCCAGTTTTCAAGGGTAGACGAGAAAAGATTTTGTGCAGTATAGGGTACCTTCCGAAAGCTTGCAAGAAGATTTTGCTTGCAGCGGAGACCTTGCAGCGGAAGCCCTCCTCCACTGCCGAGCCTGGCCTGCATTGCCCCAGCCCAAAACATGTTTTTTGCCTAATATGAATAAATATGTAGCCACCCAATTGACAGTTTCCCTCATTTATATTTTCATATCCTCTATTCCATACTTGGGAGGAGCATATGAAACGCTCTTATCCAGTTTATCTGCCCACACTTCTCTCTCCCGGTATCGAGGCGCATGAAGCGCGCTTCTACCGTGTTCGTAGA
>JBAQLW010000249.1:0-5863 GCA_049302175.1 Rectinemataceae bacterium | reverse complement strand
TGGGCTCGCCTGCGGCCAACGTTGGCTGGAAGTGCCACTTTTTCTTAGCGTCGAGGGCGTCGCCCGCGACGCCGGGCAGGAGCATGGGGCCTGAAAGAGCCTTCAGCAGGGGCAGCGGCCGCTGTATACCATCGTAGATCGACCCGATGAGTCCAGGGCCGAGGAGGACGGAGAGAGGCTTGCCCTGGCATTCCACGGGCTCCCCCACCCTCATCATCGTGTTGTCCTCATAGATCTGGATGGTGGCGATCTGGCCTTCGAGCCTGATGATCTCGCCGATCAAGCCGGCCGTCCCGACCTTCACCACATCATAGAGTCCGGCCGACGCCATGCCCCTGGCCTTGACGATCGGTCCGGAAATTCTCGCTATTGTCCCTGCTCTCATCGTCATTTATCCTCTTTCGGCCGTCGCGGGGAACAATGCAGAAGCCAGTACTCCCCTGTACTCGTCCAGAAGTCGTTCTTCAAGCTGTTTCTCGCCGAGCGTCATGACCATCGTCCCGTCCAGGCTCTCGATCACGATGCCGCGCTGGGGCGCGTCGACATCAGCCACCGCATCCACATCGGGTCCAAGAAGCTCCATCATCTCCCGCAGCGAAGAGGCGTCGATGCCTCGGTGGCTCATGCGCAGCTTCCGTCCCGTGAGGAGATTTGAACGTTTCTTCAGCCCGGAAAGGCACCAGGCGCCCAGCTTCGCTTCGTCGAGGGCGTCCATGAATTTTTCAACGGAGTTCCTCAGCGCGGCATCGATGAAGCGAGCCCTGAGCCTCGTCTTTTCGAGGGGCATTTTTGAGAAGGTCTCCCGCCTCAGCTGGGCGATCTTCTCGAGCTTGCGCGCCTCTAGTTCCGCGACCATTCCATCCAGCGTCTCGGCCGAATTCGCCTTTAGCCTTTCGGCCTCTTCCTTGGCCTTCTTGACAATCCTTTCCGCCTTCTTGGCGGCGTCCTCGAGGATTTCGCGTTCGAGCGCTTCGGTGCCTTTTATTTCTTCCATAGCTCTTCCCTCATTGGATCTTGATGCCTATCGCCTGCCGGACGGCATCGACGAGCTGGACATGATCGGGCAGGGAGCCCGACAGGGGCGGTATTTCCACGACGAGAGGATAGCGCCCCGACAATTGCCAGTCGATGAGTTCCGTCCCGAGCATGTCGGCGATATCCTCGGAAAGGATGAGCATCCTGCATTCCTCCGAAGCGCCGGTCACGCGGCGGAAGGTAGAGAGAGCGTCATCGGCGCCCGCCACCGCCACCCCATCCACGCCGATCATCCTGAAGGCTATGACGAGTTCTTCTTCGGCGAGGACGAATATTTCCTTCACGGATTCCCGTTCCTAGAGAAGGAGAATGAGCAGGGCCACGAGGAAACCCCAGAGGCAGATGCCTTCCGCGAGACCAACGTAGGGAAGCGCCTTGCCCGAGAGTTCGGGCTTTTCCGCCATGGCTCCCATCGCCGCCGATCCGATCTTGGCCACGGCCATGCCGCCGGCCACGGCCGCCACGCTCACGGCGAGGGCGGCGGCGAGATACTTGATGCCGCCGGTCCAGGCCGATACGGGGGCGGTCGCCGCCGCCTGAGTCTGGGCGAATGCGGAGGCTGTACCCGCCATGGCCATAATTGCCGTCGTGATCTTCTTCTTCATGAACAACTCCTTTTCAATTCTCGAAGCGTATGGGATCGAAGCTTTTGCCCGTCCGCGTGAAAAACTTGGAGAAAAATTCATAGTACTGGAGTCTGATCACCTGGATGGTGACGATGAGGCCTTCGAGCCCTATGATGACCGCGTTGCCGACGATGAACACGAGAAGCTGGAAGACGATGCCTCCGGGCGCGCGGTTCCTTACGAGCTCGGCCATCGTGAAGACGACGAAGGAGAGGACAGCGTGGGCGAGCGCGAAGGCCGCCACGCGGAGGAAACTCATGGTGTTGGAGGCGTAGTAGGAAAAGGTCTCGATGATCTCCACGAGGCCGCCCACGAAGACGTCGACGACGGAGAGCTTATCCGCGCCACCTTCGGTATCATCCCCCTGCTTCTTCCTGCCCGCTTTCATGACAGCCCGCTGGAGCGGTTCGGTGAATAATAGCGCCGCGAGGGGAATCCCCAGGCCAAGTATGTCGATCCATCCCAGTTTTCCGCCGAGAATGATCCGCAGGCCCATGCCGGCGGCCCACCAGAACAAAAGGGAGCCGGAAAGCCCCGTCTTCGCGAACAGCGCTTCGCCCCAATCTCCCCTGCGCGCGAGGTTTATCATGTTGATGACGAGGCCGGTCGAGTTGATGAGGAATCCGATGCCGACCGTGAAGCCGAAAAAGCTGAACATCGCGCTGATATTGTCGCTCGGCATGATGTCGAGGAAACGGTCGCGGGGACTGCCCAGGATCAAGGCGGTGAGGAAACGTTCCACGGGAACGAGCAGCGCCTCGTTGGAAAAGACCGAGCCGACCAGAAGTCCCATGAACATGGAACCCGCCCCCGCCGCGACGAAGGCCAGCCAAAATTTTTGGTAGGAGGCGAAAAACCCCTTTTTTGCCCTCCTGATCAGGAACCCAACGCCGATGATGACGGCGCCCTGACCCATGTCGCCGAACATGATCGCGAAGAGAAGGGTGAAAAAGAAGGCCACGAAGGGCGTGGGATCGATGTCGCCGTACATCGGCGTGCCGTAGGAGAGGACGATGCCCTGAAAAGCCGATACCAGGCCGTTGTGCTTCAGGAGGACGGGCACTTCCTGACTGTCTTCCGGAAGCTTCCCCTCCTCGTCCTCGGGATTGTAGACGCGTATGGCCATCCGGTCGCCGAACAGCCTGGAAAGATCGTCGCTCAAAGGCTTGACGCTCAGCGCGGGAACCCAGCCCGAAAGCCTGTAGACCCACTCGGTACCCTCCAGCCTGCTCTCCACTTTTTTGAGCGCCCTGCCCAGCTTCACCGAAGAGAGCATCTCTGCCCAGGAGGCGGCGAATCGGCGGGCTTCCTCCTCCTTCATCCCGGCGATCGCCGCGAGGCGTTTTTTCGCCCCCTCGTAAGAGGCTTCGATGGCAGCCAGGGCGTTGGCAGGAACGCCTTTGAAATCGGGAGGCAAGTCCGCCTTGACGAATCCCGCCTTGGTCAGCTCGGTTTCGAGGGTGAAACGGCCCCGCCGCGAGGCGACGGCTATGATCGACCCTTCGTCGTCGAGCGGAATTATCGCCGCCCTCGCGTCGAGAGCGCCCGCGAGCAGGGGGATCCTGTCAGGGTTCACCTTGCCGATGCGCAAGGCCACGAAAGCGAGCTTGTTGATATCCTCGAAAGGCAGTGAAAGTCCCGCGAAGGCCTTCACCTCGCGCAGCGATTCCTCGAGCTCGCCAAGCTTCAGCTTTTGGACCAAGGCCGCTTCCTCGTTTTCACCACAGAACGAAGCGAGCCTGTCCACCTCCGAGAGGAGGGCTTCATCCGGAAGCTTGGCCTTTCCAAGGTCCAGGCCAGTTTCCTGGTAGCCAAGGCAGGCGCCTATCTTGCCGAGCTTCGCCAAGGCGGCATCCAGCCTGGCGACATCCTGCGAGTCACCTTTCGACCGGGAAGAGCCATTCTCGTCCGGATAGATGATCTGAAAGGAATGCCCCGAGGAAAGATACCTGAGCGTGCCGTCAATATCGGATTTGAGGAGGAGGAGTTCCATCTTCCTCATCGTCGTCGAACTCATTTTCCGTCTCCCGCGAGAGCCCAGGCCAGACCAATTTTCTCTTCGGTCGGCGCTTTCAGCCTTATCCCTTCGAGTATGCCCAGGACAAAGGAAGCCTCAGCCTCGAGCATCTTGAAATAGCAGTAGAGCGGCGTATAGCCGAATGGATACATATGCATGGAACGCCTCGCGAAGGCGAAGAGATCTCGCTGCATCCTGTTTTCGAGCAGGGGAAGATCGAGGCGGGACGATGACTGCCCCTCCAGAAGTTTTCTGGCAGGCCAAGCGGCAAAGCTTCCCAGGTTGTCGATATCCAGATCGAAGCTGTCGAGTGCGAGGGAAACCGCGTCTTCGCCCTCGATTTCCACGAGGAGCGGCGCAGCCCTTTCACGGCTGTAGCCATAGTATTTGCGGACCCGCAAAGCCCATGCAAGGTTCTGGTATTGGATATCCCTCAGCACGAGAGCGGGAATATTGCCCTTCCTGTTCCCTGGAAGCGCCGAAACGGCGCTCCATAGCTGCAGGTAATACTGCCTGTCCAGCCTGTTCTCTACGGCCCCGATATCGACGAGACCGGCCGCATCTATCCACGCATAGGGGGAATCCGCGAACATTTCTTCCAACCGAGGCCAGGCAGAAAGCGCCTTTTCTATGGTCGGGCTGGAAAAAGACTGCGATTCCGGCTTCGGTTCCGACGCGGCGAGTCTGTAGAGAAGATTCTTGATGACGGAAATCTCATATTTGGCGACTATAGCGGGGATGAAGGCATCCGACTCCATGGCCGAACCGGCGAGGGTCATGAAACGCTCCATCGAATGTCCGATCACCCTGCGCTCCAGCGTCGCGAGGAGCCAAGCTTCGGGCCGGTTGGGAATATCTTCATCGAAATACAGTTTCCAGATCGAGGAGAGCGAGGATTCGGCGGCGAGGGCGGCGCCTTTCGCGCCCAGGTACATGGAGGAAAAAGCGCCGCAGACCCTGGCGTAGAGGTAGGCTATTTCAAACGAGTCGGCCATTCTCAAGCCTCGGAGGACATGAACCTTTCGCAGGTTGAGGCGAATAGTTGCTCGTCCATCTTAGTCGCGACGAGACTTTTTTCGTATTCATCGAGCTCGTTCTTGAGTTTTTCCGCGATTTCGGACTTGAAGGAGGCCAGTTCGGACTCCTGCTCGGCATGGAATTTCGCAAGCCTTTCCTTTTCCCTGGAATGAGCCTCGTCACGGACTTTGCCGACAATGACGCCGGCCTCAGCTTCCGCTTCCCGGATCAACGCCGCGGCTTTCGTTTCAGCCTCCAGCAATCTGTCCAAACCGTTCAGAGAATCCATGGTGCACCTCTC
Organism: Rectinemataceae bacterium; assembly: GCA_049302175.1. Lineage (GTDB taxonomy): Bacteria > Spirochaetota > Spirochaetia > Treponematales > Rectinemataceae > CAYXUF01. The sequence continues at coordinate 867 of JBAQLW010000249.1, read as the reverse complement.
TTACTATACAAAATCTGTATAGACAGGTGCGGTCCCATCTGTCCTGTTCCAGAACAAGCCGGGTGGAATCACACAAACAAATTTATCTAATATTCAACTCAGCTCGCCGCTATCGAATTCCCTGATAAGGGATAAGGCTTCCGCGGAGGATGTGGATGCCGCCAGCCGGGAGGCCATATTGGTATCGTCAATCAGGGAAGCTATTCGCTGAAGTGCCTGCAGATGCGATTCGGCGTCATTGGGAGGAGACAGAAGCATGAACACAAGGAAAACGGGATGACCATCCAGCGAATCGTAGTCGATGCCTTTGTAGGAAATGCCCAGAACGCCCCTCAAGGTATCGAGACCTTCAACGGTAGCGTGTGGAAGCGCTACGCCCTTGGCTATGCCCGTGGACATCTTTGACTCACGTCGAGCCAAGGCGTCAAGAATCTTTTGGCGCGGGAATGGGGATTTGGCCAGATAGCTCCTGGACAAAACATCGACAAGTTCCTCGAAGAGCTCTTCTTTGTTCTCGCTCTCCAAACCCGTCCGAATCGTAGAAGGCTGAAATACCTTTTGAAGTATCATATATCCGCTCCATCCTCTAATGACAAAGCAAGGGAGGAGTCTTCTCTGGCGCCAGTTCGGCGCCTTATTTCGTCGTTGTCTGCGTCGTCGATTCGGCCGGTGCCGCGGCAGGGGTCTCGGCTGGCGCGGTCGCTCCGGGAGCCAGCGAGGTGGCGGTCGTATCGCTCTTCCACCATTCGGTATTGGTCGTCTGCTGAGCCTGCTCCGTAACCAAGGCCTCGATAGTGCCGGTCGAAGACTTGTTGATGATAGCCATCGAGAATGCGGTTACAAAGAAAAGGGCTCCAAGCACATAGG
>JBAQLW010000248.1:0-2597 GCA_049302175.1 Rectinemataceae bacterium | reverse complement strand
GGGTAGTGGGTGGCATGAACCACTCAAGAGCCACCATGATCTCAACCGATGAAGGATCATTGGGCACTACCCTGTGAGCCCACTTCGGTGGCGGTCCCGACGCAACGTCTTTGCTTGCCTCGCCTTTCTCCCTCTTTGGAGTCTTTCCTACTCATTGAGCTTTTTCTACTTAAGCCTCTATTTCAAGGCCAGCGGCGTCACGGACGCCCAGCTGGGTTTTCTTGTTACCGCCGGCTCCGGCGCCTCGATCCTCTTTTCCATACTCGCCGCGCCGCTGGTCGATCGCATGGGGCGACGACTATCGACCTTTGTTTTTGACCTTATAGGCTCGGCTTTCCCTTTTCTCCTCTACGCAGTCGGCGGAAGCTTTGGCTTCGCGCTGGCCGGCACCCTCCTGGCGAACGCGTCGAGGGTGATGAATGTTGGCTACTACCTCCTGATGGCCGAAGATTCTCCGAATGAGGAAAGGACCGCGGCTTTCAATGTATTCAACATCATCTACGTGGCTTCGGGCCTGCTTCTCCCCCTCGCCGGCGGTTTCGTGGCACAAGCGGGCATCCTCAAGGCCGAGCGGATATTCCTCCTCCTGTCAGCCGGGGCTATCGCGGTGTCGGCATTCGGGAGATATTTTTTATCCTCCGAGACCGCCGCGGGGGCGGCTATCATCGAACGGGCTCGCAAGATCGGCGATACGAGCCACCTTGGCAGCCATCAGTCACATGCGCGCAATGCCAGCACGCGCCACGCGGCATTCAAGCTCTTGCTGGTCAGCTACAAGCAGGTTTTTCCCTTCCTTTCGAGCGATCGCAGGGCTGCGGCGGCTGCGGCGGCGAATACGCTCTTCTATGTCTATTACATCGTAGGAACGAACAGCAGCCTCTATTTTACGCTCTTTTTCGCCAATGCCCTGGGGATGGGAGCGTCGATGGCTGGTACCATCGGTGCGATCTGGGCGGGCGGGACATTGTTGGCGATGCTCTTCCTGAATCCGCCAGTCTTCCGACGATTCGGCCCGATACGTTGCGCGCTCTTTGGCGCCCTGTTGAACGCCATGGGCTTTGTCCCTCTGCTTTTCATCGCGAGAGGTTCGGTCCTGGCCGTGATGGCGGCACTCGGAGTCGCTGCGCTTGGGTTCGGAATGCTCAAGTCGGCGATCGATGCCGTGCTCGCGGTCAGCTTCGGTGAAGGAGCCCTCGGCACGACGATCACCGCAGGTGCAGCGGCTCGCTCGGGAGTCTACGCGGCGGTCAACCTGGGCTCCTCGATCCTCGGAATGGGGGCTGGTGCCCTCTGCGGCTTATTCTACGGGCGGGCGCCGCGTTTTATTCCCGCCTTTTCCCTTCTTCTCCTCACTGCTATCGGAGTTGCCCTCGGCACAGCCTACCGGGCTACGGACCGCGCGGCCCTGCGTCACCCTCAGTCGGGACGCTCGCGGCGTAGGTCATAGAGTTCCAGCTGGGGCTTTTCCTCCCCATTCCATTTGTTGAGCGTCACTTTGAAAAGCAGATCGATTTTATCCCTGGCCTTGAAGGAAAAGTCCCTCTCGAGCCGCTCGGCTCCGTCCCAGAGGAGGGCTGGCCATTTATAGCCGCCGAAATCGAGGGTGAGCTTGAGGTGGCTCTTCGCCGATTTGCCGACTATCTGGGCATCGACCATGGGCACGCCCCGAGCGAGGAAGACGAGAGGCCGGTTGTCTTCGCCGAATGGCTCGAACATAGCATAGGTTTTCTGGAGTTCGGGGCGCAGATAGCTGTGGGGGAGTTCGGCATCGACGTTTATCGTCTCTTCGACGCTCGCCACCTCGGCCGACCTGAGCTGGGCGGTAGCCAAAGACAGGAATTTTTCCCAGTTGTTCCCCGGCATCGAGAAGCCGGCGGCAGCGTCGTGCCCGCCATAGTCGATGAAGAGGTCGGAGCAGGCGGCGAGGAGGCCGGCGATCCGGAAATTGTTGGCCGTGCGTATCGAGCCGACAATGCTTCCGTCTTCCTTGAAAGCGGCGACTATGGCGGGCACCTTGAAGGTGCCTACCATGCGCGAGGCGAGAAGGCCTGTTATGCCGGATTTGATCAGGGAAGAACCCACGAGGATGAAACGACTTTCGTTCTTTTCAAAATTCTCCCGCGCCTGGGCATAGATCGCCTCCCAGACGTCGGAGCCCATCTTTTTGCGTTCCGTGTTGGCCTGGACGATGTTTTCGAGGGCTTTGGCCCTTATCGCCGGATCCTCGGCGATAAGGAGTTCGAGGGCGATTTCAGGCTTGCCTATCCTGCCCGCGGCGTTGAGGAGAGGCGTGATCTGCCAGGCTATTTCGGTGGAATTCAAGGTTTTTCCGAGCCCCTGAGCCTTGAGGAGTTCACGCAGTCCCTTACGTGGGGATGAAGCGATCGCCTCGACGCCCCGCCTGACGATGATCCTGTTCTCGTCGCGCAGCGGCATGAGGTCGGCTATCGTCCCCAGGGCGGCGAGCTGAAGGAGGGCTTCGCCTTCTTCCGACTGTGAGCCCGACCGGCGCTGGGCTAGCGATATGAAGATTGTCTTAAGGGCGTCGATGTCAGCCGCTTCTTCCGAGGAGTAGCGATCGATCCTGAGGAGTACCC
>JBAQLW010000247.1:0-2560 GCA_049302175.1 Rectinemataceae bacterium | reverse complement strand
GACTCGATCATTTTCGACGGCCTCGCGGAAAGCACGATCACCCGGTCCGACAGGAACACGGCCTCGTTGATTCCATGCGTCACGAAAAGGATGGTCTTGCCAGTCTCTTCCCAAATTCGCAGGAGTTCGATGTTGAGTCGTTCCCTCGTGATGGCGTCCAAGGCACCGAATGGTTCGTCCATAAGCAGGAGCTTGGGATCGTGCACGAGCGCGCGGGCTATTGAAACCCTCTGCTGCATGCCGCCGGAGAGTTCGCCGGGATACCTGTCCTCGAAACCTTCGAGGCCGACCAGAGCGAGGAGGGAGCGAGCCCTCTCCATCATCGCTTTTCGATCTTTGTTCAGTATCTCGATGGGCAAAAGGACGTTGTCGATCACCTTTCTCCAGTAGAGGAGAAGAGGCTTTTGAAAGACAAAGCCGACCTCTCGGGAAATGTCGAAATCGGCCTGGTCCACTTCGATTTCTCCCGAAGACTTCGGAAGCAGACCCGCGATTATCTTGAGGAGCGTCGTCTTCCCGCAGCCTGAGGGGCCTACGATCGAAACGAACTCCTTGGGGAACACGTCGAAGGTCACGTCGCCGAGGGCTTCGAGTTCGGTGCCTCCCGTCCTGTAGGTCTTTTTTACATTTTTCAACGAAATCAAAGGTTTTCGTTCATCGTGCACCTTGTGGCCACCTTGTCGGGAAAGCGTCGTCGGAAAGAACGAGGGGCGCGGGGCTCCCGGCTTAACGCCGATCGCCCCACGTCCATTGTTCCGATCTAAAGCATCAGTAGTTGAATTTATAAGGCGGGTTGGGGAGGAAAGCCGAGGTGTAATAATCCTTCGCGTCTCCCTTTATCTCGACGCCCTTTTCCTTGACGGTGTTGATCGTATCCTGCATCCTCGCCGCGTCGATATAGCCGATGCCGAAGTTTTTGTAGCGGTCGGTCTTGAAGAACTCCTTCACCGCGGTGAGGTTGGCCACGAAATCGTCCCTGTTGATAGGCTGATATTTCGAGAGAATGTCGATCGCCTCGGGGATGTTGTTCAGCGTGTATTGCCAGGCCCGGTAGGATACTTTGAGGAATTTGCGCAGCGCTTCGGGGTTGTTCTTGATGAAATCGTCGTTGGCGATGTAGCTGTGCGCGTAGGCGTTGAAGCCGTAGTCGGCCCAGATTATCCAGCCCAACTGATCAGCCGGGACGGCTTTTTCCATAAAGGGCTTGCCAGTGTAAAGCTCGAATACCACATCAGCCTTTCTGCTTCCGAGAGCAGCGGGTTTGGCCGTCGGATCGATATTCACGAATTTGACATCGTTCGGATCGAGATCGATCAGCTTCGCGAAGGCCGGCCACATGACTTTATGCCCGTCCGAGGCGGGGACAGCCACGGTCTTGCCCTTCAGATCCTGTGGTTTCGTGATGCCTGAATCCTTCCAGAAGAACATGCAGTTGGGGTGCTTGTCGAATATTATTCCGACGATTTTGACCTTGGCGCCTTTCGCTATGGATTCGATAGGCACGGGAGCGTCAGAAATGCCGATCTGGGCCTTATCCGCGTCCACCATCTGAACGCTGAAGCCTGAGCCTTTGCCGAGCATCACATTGACGTCGAGGCCCTCTTCCTTGAACCATCCCTTTTCGATGGCCACGTAGTAGGGAGCGTGATCGCCGGAAATGCTCCAGTTCAGCTGAAAATTGATCTTGGTCGTTTGGGCCGAAAGCCCCGCCAAGACCAGTACCGCGACGGCGAACGTCGCAAGCATGCGTTTCTTCATCCTAGACCCTCCTTGATTCATATTGGAAAGACTGCCGCCTACCGGCGCAGCCTGAATACCCTTCTCTAAATCAGTCGCTTCCCTTGACCCGAAAGTGCCAAGGCATGCACAGTTTTTCCGCGGCCGCCACGAGGCCGAACAGGATTACGCCGAACAGCGATACGAGCATGAGACCGGCGAAAATGGGCGGCGAATCCATGGTGTACTGTGAATTGATGATGATGTAGCCCAGGCCCTTATCCGAGGCTATGAACTCGCCCACGATCGCCCCTACGACGCACATCGTCGAGCTGATCTTGAGCCCGGTAAAAATATAGGGCAGGGAATTGGGAATGCGCAGCTTCAGGAAAATCTGCGTCTTTGTCCCGTGCAGATACTTGACGAGATCCAGGAGGTCCTCGTCGATTTCTGAAAGTCCGACCGTCGTGTTGATCACGATGGGGAAAAACGACACGAGAAAGGCGATGAGGATATTCGTCTTCAGCCCATATCCGTACCAGAGCACCAAAAGCGGCGCGACCGCCACGACGGGAAGGGAATTTAAAAACACGAAGGCCGGCATCACGATTTTTTTGATCGTCGAACTCCATGCGATTCCTATCGCGATCGCGATGCCCAGCACCGAGGTTACGGCGAATGAGAGGGCGATCTCCATCAGCGTTATGCGTATATGGAGAAGCCAGTTGTAGTTCGCGTCGGGCTGGGCGAGGAAAAGGTGTTTGAGCGAAACGATGGGCGAGGGAAGTATGTATTCCTTGACTTTGAAAATCCTCACGCACAATTCCCAAATCACGAGAAGCGC
>JBAQLW010000246.1:0-18488 GCA_049302175.1 Rectinemataceae bacterium | reverse complement strand
GTCAAAGGGAAGGAGCCTGTTCTTCTCGTCTATGATCAGTTCGGGTTTGCCTGAAGCCAGGTTGGCCGGCTTTGTGGCCGCGAAAAGTCCGCTGCCCAGGGCTTGGGAGGCCAGGTTGTCGTCAAGTCCGACGACGAGGTCTGCTTCAGCCTTCTTCCCCGCCGACAGGAGGGAAGCGAGAAGGGCTCCACCGTCGCCCTTGGAGATGAATTCGACCTTTGAGCCTGTCTGCTCTTCCCAGAGCTTGGCGAGAGGGGCGGCAGGTCCCCATTCCGATACGAAGGAATCGTAGGTCCATACGACCAAGCTTCCGGTTTCCCTGGGTTGGCAGGACAGCAACAAGACGGAAAGTATGGTGATCGATATGATCGCCACAAAGGGTGAAAGGCTGCCGGACTTGCGTGAAGTCCTCGCCTCCGTGAAAAGAGTTCTTCTCATAACTCCCTCCGCCGGTATTACCCGGATCAGGTTCATCGGGTCTTTTCTCAGACGCCAGATCCTTCAACGAAGGATCTGGCGCCACCCCGGTGTTGCACATTCAGGCGCCGCTAAGCGGCACTTGAAGCCGCTCATCGGCACATATCGCTACTCAGCGGCGCATCATGCCGCTCGGCGCCGCCGCATCACGCCGTCTTTTTCTCATATTCGACAATGCAGGGAATCTTCCCTTCAACGACGGCCCTGTTCACGGTGACGCGCTTCACGCCTTCCTCGCTCGGGAGGTCGAACATGATATCCATCATCATGGCTTCCACGATCGAGCGCAGGCCTCGGGCGCCCGTCTTCTGGGCTATGGCTTTGTCGGCGATGGCGTCGATCGCGTCCGTCTCGAAGACGAGATCCACCTTGTCGAGCTTGAGCGATGCCTGGTATTGCCGCAGAACGGCATTCTTCGGCTCGGTGATTATCCGCTTGAGGTCTTCCTTGACGAGATCGTCGAGGGCGACGTGTATGGGAAGCCTGCCGATGAATTCCGGTATCATGCCGAATCGGATCAGGTCGTCGGGATGGAGATGGGTGAACAGTTCCCTGAGGTTCTTTTCGCTGCGCAGCTTGATGTCGGCGCCAAAGCCCATGGCATGGCTCGATACCCGCGACTCTATGATCTTGTCGAGGCCCACGAAGGCTCCGCCGCAGATGAAGAGTATGTTTGTCGTGTCGATCTTCAGGTATTCCTGGTTGGGATGCTTGCGTCCGCCCTGGGGAGGCACATTGGCTATCGTCCCTTCGATGATCTTGAGGAGGGCCTGCTGCACGCCTTCGCCCGATACGTCGCGGGTGATCGAGGCGTTCTCGCTTTTGCGCGCGATCTTGTCGATCTCGTCGATGTAGACGATGCCGCGTTCGGCCAGCTCGATGTTCCCCCCAGCGGACTGGATGAGCTTGAGGAGGATATTCTCGACATCCTCGCCCACATAGCCGGCCTCGGTGAGGGTGGTGGCGTCGGCGATGGCGAAGGGTACCTTGAGTTTCTTGGCGAGGGTCTTGGCGAGGAGGGTCTTTCCCGTGCCCGTCGGCCCTATCATGAGCACGTTGGCCTTTTCGATCTCGATGTCCGAATCGGCTTTCTGACGGTGCTGGATGCGCTTGTAGTGGTTATAGACGGCCACGGAGAGCACGCGCTTGGCGTAGTCCTGGCCTATCACGTAGGAATCGAGATATTCCTTCACCGCTTTGGGCTTGGGCACATCCTCGAGGAAGGTGGCTGATACTTTCTGCTCTTCCTCGAGCAGTATCTGTCCGCAGACCTGGACGCATTCGTCGCAGATATTGACGCCGGGACCGGCTATCATCTTCTTGGAGTAAGCGTTGCTCTTCCCACAGAATGAGCAGAAGGTTTCAGGCTCGCCTGGCGGCAGCTCAGGTTTTTTGGATCGGGGCATTTTTTCTCGACTCCATGATTTTATCGGCCAGTCCGTATTCAATGGCTTCAGCCGCGCCCATATAGAAGTCGCGCTCCATGTCGGATGAAAGCTTTTCGACGGATTTGCCCGTGTGTCGGGCGAAGTATTCTATGGTGAGTTTCTTGAGACGGAGTATTTCCCTTGCCTGGAGGCTTATGTCGCTGGATTGGCCCGATGCGTTTCCCCAAGGCTGGTGGATGAGGACCCTCGAGGAGGGAAGGGCGAAGCGCTTTCCCGTCGTGCCGCAGGCGAGAATGAGAGCAGCCATGGAGGAAGCCTGGCCGAGACAGATTGTCTGGACGTCGGGCTTTATGTACTGGATCGTATCGTAGATGGAAAGGCCAGCGGTCACGGATCCGCCGGGACAGTTGATATAGATGGAGATATCGCGACCCGGGTCCTGCGACTCGAGGAAGAGGAGCTGGGCGACGACGAGGTCGGCGGTGAGATCATTGATCTCGCCGTCGATGAAAATCACCCTGTCCTTGAGGAGGCGGGAGTAGATATCGTAGGAACGCTCACCTATGCCCGTCTGTTCGATGACGATCGGCACCAGGTTGTTCATCTGTTCATTCATACGCAGTTTCCTTTGGAAAATGGTGTAGCCATGCCGTATTCAAGCCATTACAAACTACTCATTTCTGCCCATGAAGTCCACATACGGCAGGCTTTCGCCTTCCGACACGATGGCGCTCGAAAGCAGGGAATCGAAGAATTTCCTCTCGCGGATATGGTCCTTGAGGTAGTCGACGGACTGGCGCTTTTCGTACTCGGCCTTCACTTCCTCGGCCGACATGGAAGTGCCTTCAGCCTGCCTTGCGTATTCTGCGGCGAGATCCTCGTCGGTGGCGAGATAGTTTCCCGCCTCGAGAAGCTTGTAGAGAATGAGCCTTCCGGATATCGCCTTCACGGCGAGAGGCTTCCAGTCCTCATAGAGCTGGGCGCGGTTTTTGCCGGAATACTCGGCGATGCGGTCCATCTTCTCGTCGCTGTCGATGCCCATCTCGCGCTTGAGCGAATCCCAGCGCATCGAGAGTTCGGCGGCGGCCATGGACTCGGGTACATCGATGCTCGTCCGCTTCAGCAGCTCATCGATGAGGGCTTTTTCCTTGAGCTCGCGCAGGCGGGTGTCGAGGGCGGTCTGGAGCTGGATCCTAACCGCCGACTTCAGGTCTTCGAGGGTTTTGTACTTCTCGGAGATATCCTGGGCGAGTTCGTCGTCGAGGGCGGGAAGGTTCTTCTGCTTCACCTTGGTCACCTTGACTGCGAGCGTCACCGTCCTGCCGGCGAGGTCCTTATATTCATAGTCCTCCGCGAAGCTCTTCGAGAAAGTCTTCGAATCGCCCGCCGCTAGCCCGATGATCTCGTCGTCGAACTTGTAGAGGTTGAGGCCCTTGCCGATCTCAAAGGTGAAATCCTCGCGAGAGCTGCCTTCCACCGGCTTGCCCTCCGCGTCGAGTTCGGACCATCCGAGGGTGACGATGTCACCCGCGACGGCCGCTTCATTCTTTTCCATGACGATGGCGTTCCTGTCGCGCACCTGCTCGAGTTCGCGCTGCATGTCCTCGTCGCCAACGACGACCTTGGGAACTGAAATCGCGATCGCATCCAGGGAGGGGGTCTCGAAGACCGGGAAAATATCGTAGGTGACACTGAAGGTAAAATCCTTGTCGACGGCGAACTCGGGCTCGCCATCCAGCGCGGGGGCTTCGTATGCGAGGGGCTTTTCCTCGCTGTCGGCGAGGGCAGCCTCGACGGACTTCTCGAGAACGCGGCTCATCGCGTCGAGCCTGAGACTTTCTCCGAATTTGCGCTCCAGCACCGAGGCGGGGACATGGCCCTTCCTGAAGCCGTCGAGCTTCACGCTCTGCGTATATTCGCGCATCATCTCGTCGTACATAGCCTTGACGTCGGCCGCGGGAACGGTCGCCGTCATCTTTACCTTGGAATGCTCGAGCTTCTCGATCTTTTTCTCGGAGATAACCATATGTTCCTCTTGGAAGGAAAGTATTGCCTTGCACAAATGGCAGGCAGGAAAGCGCGGCGAGGATTCTGTTCAATTGAATATATCCCCGTTCGACGCAAAAAAATAGGCGATTCGGTTAGGATCCGAATCGCCACATGTTGGAGCGGGAAACGGGAGTCGGACCCGCGACATCGACCTTGGCAAGGTCGCGCTCTACCACTGAGCTATTCCCGCGCAATTACGCGCCTTCTCGACACAAGAAGCCCTGGAGGGCAAGCCTGCGAGAGAAGGGACTTGAACCCTCACGCCCTAAGGCACTAGATCCTAAGTCTAGCGTGTCTGCCATTCCACCACTCTCGCGCACGAGGCGCATGCTAGCGGAACGACTGCCGCGATGTCAAGGGCACGACAATCTTCCGCGAAGAGGGAGATTGCCCATCCCAAGATCATGAGCCGCGCAGGTTTCGAACCTGCGACCCACAGATTAAGAGTCTGTTGCTCTGCCAGCTGAGCTAGCGGCCCAATAAAAAAGAACTCATGCGTCCGACAGGAATCGAACCTGCGACCTACGGATTCGAAGTCCGTCGCTCTATCCAGCTGAGCTACGGGCGCTCACAAGGTACAGACCCAACTCCTGCATAGCGGTTGTAGGATTCGGGCTCCGGGTGGGTGATGGGGTTTGAACCCACGACAACCAGATCCACAGTCTGGCACTCTACCACCTGAGCTACACCCACCGTGCAATCGGCAGGCATTACAATGCCGAAAAGTCTTTTTTATGTCAATAGGCAAAATTGCATTTACTACGGCACGCGGTACAATCCAGCAGCGGTTCTCCGGCTTCAATCCGAGAAGGGACGCGTGAAATAGACATATTCGAGGAGGCCAAAGGCGGGAGCGGCGATCTCTTGCATTCTCCCGGCAGACATCGGCGCCTTCCGGTATCTGAACGCTGGATGATAGGACGTTATATGGAGAGGAATCCGCCTCGATATCGAAGCGATGCATGATGCGATGCCTTCCATCTGGTCGGGACTGTCGAGGATCCCGGGAACGAGGAGAGATGTGACTTCCACATGACAGTTTGAATGGGCAATGCGTATGAAATTCTTGACAATTTCAAGTTCGCCCCCGAGGATATTCCTGTACGTAGAGGCCGAAAAGCTCTTAAAGTCGACGTTGGTCGCGTCCGTGAGGCTGAGAATGTCTCTGGCGGGCTTATCCAGAATAGCGCCGTTCGTCACGAGGATGGTCTTGAGGCCTCGGCGCCTGGCGAGGACCATGCATTCCTTGACGTACTCGATATGAAGACAGGGTTCGGAATAGGTGAAGCTGATGGAGGGCGCGCCCGAGGCTGTGGCCATGTCCAGCAGGTCTTCGGGGCTGAGATATCGTTCCTCCACGCTCTCGGGATGGGCTATCTCCCAGTTCTGGCAGAAGGGGCAGCGCATCGTGCAGTGCCAGAAGCCGACGGAGAAGGTTTTCGTGCCGGGGAGGAAGCGTCTGAGCGGCTTTTTCTCCACGGGATCGAGGGCTATCGAAGAGATGAAGCCGTGGAAGGGAAGGCGGAGCCTGCCGCCTTTATTTTTCCTCGCCCCGCAGATACCGCTTGCCCCCTCGGTCAGGAGGCAGGAGTGCGGGCAGAGTCCGCATCTGACGCTTCCGTTTTCAAGGCTGGAAAAATACTCGGCTTCGCGCATGCTTCAGTGCTGCTTTTCGGCTCGATCCTGGAAAAACCTGGACATCCTTGCGCGGAGAGCCAAGGACTCGCGGGGGCTGAGGAGGGAGTCGCTCACTTCGAATGGTTCATAGCGGAGCGCGATCGCGCCCCGTTTTACCCACAGCCGCACGAGCGACCTCGCGGCGCCCTCTTCGTTGACAGGGGAGGGCAGTTCGTCCGCCGCGAGCACATCGGCGATGCGGAATTCGATGATGACTCCTTCCTCCAACCAATGCGGCTTTTCCTGCGCCGCGGTCATGAGGAGGCATTTTTCGGGATCGTAGGGATGCTTTCTGAGACCTCCCACAAAGGCGAAGGCGTCAAAAGCGTCATGACTTCCATACTTCACGATATCGAATAATGGTGAAGATTCGAGGTATTCGGATATGCTCATGAAGTCCTCCTTCGTCCTCAGGAATAAACGGAACCTATCAAAGCGTGTTTCCCCTCCGGATTATGACGTTTCCGGCTGAACCTTATGTAATCCATAATGAACCTGATGGCCAGAAGTAACGTGCAGAGCTGGGCAAACCATTCGCCGTACCTGGTGTAGATGGTAGCCGTGGTCGGCTCATAGACGGGAATGTCCACGGTGATAGCACCGGCCTCGAATTGAGGCATTTCCCAAAGAACCCTGCCCCAGGGGTTCACTACACAGGATAGGCCTGAATTTGTGCTCCGCACAAGGCTCCGCCTGTTTTCAATCGCCCTGATCCTCGCGATCGCCCAGTGCTGGATTTGGGCGCTTTTTTTCAGCGACCAGGAATCGTTCGTCAGATTTATGAGGAGATCGGCGCCGCCCAGGAAATACTGTCGGCAAAGGTCGGCGAAGGCATCCTCGAAACAGATGGGTGTCGCGAATCTGAGGGTTGTGGCGGGGGCGGATTTCGGTGAAATGGAAAAGACGGTGAGGGAGCTGCCCATCACCCAGCCACTCTCGAGACCAACGACTTCCTGCATGAATCTACGGAACCACGCGTATTCCCAGAGAGGGATAGCCTCGGCAAAGGGTACGGGATGGACCTTGGCATAGGAGTCGATGAGCTCGCCCTGCGGCGATATGAGGAGGACGGAATTCGTGGATTCCCAGGTTTCCCAGTTGAGGACGACAGGAGCCCCCGTCAAAAGATGGGCTCCGCTTTCGGCGATGAAGGGAAGGAGGGGGTCTTTCCCTGGATTCTTTCCGAACCACTCCCTGTATTCAGCAAAGGGTCGCCTCAAGGTTGTCTCGCTGAACACGATGAGATCGATGGGATCGCCTCCCGTGGCTTTGTTGGTCTCGAAGGCTTCGCGGGCAAGGGCGACGTTGGTCTGGAGGGTGGGAAGTTCGCCAGCCAGCCAGGGATCGGAATTCTGCTGGACGAGGGTGGCGCGCAATGTCGTTTTCAGCGGGATGGGTCTCGATGTGGCGGCAAAACCGTAGGCCACGACGCAGCACATGAGAATAAAGAGGAAAGCCGCGCCCCTGGTCCAGTCCCTCATCAGATCGAGCGGATTCTTCCGGGCAAGGAAATACTCGGCTCCTATGCCTGAGGAGAGGGCGAGGAGAAAGGAAAGACCGTAGACACCCATCGTGTCGGCAGTCTGCAGCAGAACCGGGACTGAAGTGAGGGAGTAGGGTATGAGACCCCAAGGATAGCCGAGAAAGCCTGTGGATTTGAGGAATTCGAAGGACGCCCATCCTATGGCAAAGACCAAGGGTCGGTAGGAGGAGGATTCGGAGCGAAGGATGAAGTGACCGTAGAGGCCGAGTACGGCATAGACGACGGCATAGGCTATCGCGCTCGTACCCAAGGTCCAGAAAGCGAAGCCCTTGTAAAAGAAGAGCCAGTAGGAGGTGAGCGCATGGTGGCAGGCTCCAAAGATCGCGCCGGTGAGGGCGGCTTGCCGCGGAGTCCGGGCTTGGATAAGGGCCAGATAGAAGGGAATAAGCGCCGCGAATCCGAGAGGCCAGAATCCCGAGAGCAGCATCTCGTTGGGGATGGATAGGGCACAGAGGATGGCGGAGAATATCGGAAGAACTATGGTCGCGAACATCGGAACCTCACAGACGGCAGTATGACAGAGAATGCCCGCCAACAAAAGCATTGACCAAGGAATTTAAAGACTATAGAGTCATGACCATGAAAGCAGTCTTCGCGGGCAGCTTCGATCCGCCCACCTCGGGACATATCGATATAATCCGCAGAGCGTCGCCGATCTTTGCGGAACTAAGGATAGTAGTGGGGCATAACCTGCTGAAGCAGCCATTGTTGAGCCTTGAGAAGCGCATGGATATGCTGAGGCGCCTCGTCGAAGCCGATGGATTGCCCAACGTGACGATCGACTCCTGGGACGGTCTCATCGCAGAATACGCCAGAGCCGAAGGCTGCGGCGTTCTTGTGAGGAGCGTCAGGAGCATGGCCGATATTCCCTATGAACAGACGATGTCCAGCTTCAACCGTCGCATGGAGGAAGGGCTTGAAACCCTCATAATGTTTTCAAGACCCGAATTCGCGGACATCAGCTCCAGTGCGGTTCGGGAACTTCTGGCCTGGAAAAGGCTTCCGCCCGGCATTGTGCCGGATCTTGTGCAAAAAGAACTTGAATTGAGTCTTGGACCTCTTTTACAATCTTGAAAAATGCGGTAATCTTGTCTGCGCTTTCAGAGAGCAGCGGCTCTTGACAAAAATTGAATATTTGTATAATGTCGCCTTTGTACTGGGCGAAACTTAGCGCAAATGAGGTTATATCATGGCTGTACCGAAATTTAGAACTTCAAAGGCGAGAACGCGCCGACGCCGTTCCGTGAACATGAAGCTGACCGCTCCTACGCTTGTACAGTGCGGTAACTGCGGTAACCCTGTTCTCCTCCACCAAGTATGCCCGAAGTGCGGTTTTTATAGGGGCAAGCAGATCATAGCCCCGGAATCAAAATAAGGAGCACATCAATGGACGAGCTTTTTGAGAAGGTAAAGAAGATTATCGCCGACAAGTTGGAAGTTGAGGAAGGCAAGATCACCTTGGATGCCAGTTTCCGCCAGGATCTCGGCGCAGACTCCCTCGACACGTACGAGCTTGTGTACGGAATCGAAGAAGAACTCGGAATCCAGATTCCTGACGAGAAAGCGAACGAATTCGAAACCGTTCGCGACGCTTACGAATTCATCAAGACCCAGGTCAAATAAAGACCGTTCAGCCCAGGCGCGGGGAGAACCAGATCGGTGGCCATCCAAATGACTGCCGGCGAGTTCTCCCCGCGCCAGCTTTTTCTTGAGAGTTTTCAGAAAAGTCTGGGCCTTTCTTTCAACGATCTCTTCCTCCTCGATTCTTCACTGACACATCGTTCCTTTCTCAATGAAACCCATTGCGCCGGAGGCGAAGTGTGCGCCGATGTCGAACTCCGTGCAGGGGATGGATCCCGCTCCGGCGATAAGACTCGCAGCGCTCAACTTACCCACAACGAACGATTGGAGTTTCTCGGCGATGCCGTTCTCGGGCAGGTTGTAGCCTCTCTTCTCTATGCCAGGCTTGAGGGAAGACCCGAGGGCGAGTTGGCGCGTATCAAGAGCATTGTCGTGTCGGAAAAGACGCTTGCGCAGATAGCTTTGGCCGTCGGCATTCCCGAAGCCCTTCAGCTGGGACGAGGCGAAGAGCGGTCAGGCGGCAGGGCCAAGAAGGCTCTTCTCGCCGATGCGCTGGAAGCTCTTATCGGGGCTGTCTTCCTTGACCGAGGCTACGATGCGGCCCGTGTTTTTGTGGCGAGGTTGGTTGAGCCCGTCATCGAGGAATCTGTCGCCGGCAAGAGCAAAGATTACAAAACCGTCATTCAGGAATATGCACAGAAGTACCTCAGGGAACTTCCAGTCTATTCCATGGACAGGGTTGAGGGTCCCGAACACGATCGGATGTTCTGGGTATCGTGCAGGCTTGGTATGAAGATCTATGGTCCCTTCCGGGGTAAAACCAAGAAGGAAGCCGAACAAAAGGCCGCCGAGAATGTCTATTCCTCGCTGAAGGGCGGTTCGGATGTAGCCTGCAGGCGCTTGGAGGCTATAACGAGCCTGTCTCCAAAATTCATTCTACCCCAAAACGACCTTTAATGGATTGGGCGATTAAGAGCAGAGACGCTCGGGTGTTCTGTGCCGGATCGTCGAGTACAGTCTCAAGCAGCTCGTCGAGGATCCTTCCCATGGCCGGTCCCCTCGGTATGCCTATTTCCGCGAGATCCTCACCGCCCACCGCCAGGTCTTTAAGGCTCAGGGCGCTCTCCTCGGCGAGAATGGTTTCCAGGCGTTTCCTGAAGGGCTCGAGAGGGCGAGCGTCCGGCCTCGTTCCTGCGGTGGCCGCCGCGTCGGCTATCCGCAAGGAGAAAAGATCTTCGATGGAGTCGGGGCCGACGCGGGCTATGAAGCGCCTGACCGCCGCATCAGTCCAGTTTTCAGTATAGTTGAACATATGGTTCTTCACGAGATGGAGTACAGCGACTATTGTTTCGTTGGGAAATTTCAGCCTTCGCATCGCCTCGGAGGCCAGGCGGGCGGAGATTACCTCATGGTTATGGAAGGTTGGGATGCCGTCCTGCCCCGGAACGCGCGCTGCAGGTTTTCCCGCGTCGTGGAAGAGAGCGGCCAGTCTGATGACGAGGTCGCGTCGCGCCGCGTCCACCGATAGATAGAGATGATCCATGACATCGAATGCGTGCATGCCCTTCTGCTGGCAGCCGCGTGCGGGAAGGAGTTCCGGCAGGATCTCGGCCAGGAAGCCCGAGGATTCCAGAAGCCTCAGACCCGTCGAAGGGGAGGGGCTCAGGAGAATTTTCTCCAGCTCGTCGCGAACCCTCTCCCTGGAAACCTGCCTGAACGTGTTCACGGTGGATGGAATCGCGGCTAAGGTAGCTGCTTCAATAGTGAATCCCAGCTGTGCGGCGAATCGTATGGCTCGCAGCGGCCTCAGGCCATCCTCGGTGAAGCGGAGGGTGGGGTTGCCCACGCTGCGGATACAGCGCTTCCTTATGTCGTCCTGTCCTCCAAAAGGATCGCGAAGCTCGGCCGAAAGCGGGTCGAACGCCATCGCGTTCATCGTGAAATCGCGCCTCGAAAGGTCTTCGTCGATGTCCGCCACGAAGGTCACCGCATCGGGACGTCGTCCATCGGCGTAGCCGCCCTCCACCCTGAAAGTCGTCATTTCAACGGCGAAGCGTCCCGCGAGGATGGTGACGGTCCCATGTTTTATGCCAGTCGGTATTACGCGGGGGAAGAGAGAAGAGATTTCCTGTGGGGAAGCGTCGGTGGCCATATCGAAATCGTTGCCTACAGGGCGTTTCATATAGTAGTCGCGGAGAGCTCCGCCAACGATATAGGCCTTTTTCCCCGAGTCCCTCACTACCTCAGCTATGTGTCGGATCTCATTGGGTATGCGGAAGGGCGGAAGCGTCATCGCGGAACCAGCCTGTTGTCATGAGTAGATATCATTCTTCGGCGAAGTTTATACCAATCCCCTTGAAGCTGTCCATCGCGAGCCGTGGCCTGGATGGGTGCGATGGATGCTGAAGGTACGATGGCGCCGATTGACAAAGGCCTTCGCCGGGTGGGATCTTGGTCGGATGAAGGCGCTTGTGATTACAGGAGGCGAATGCCCTCCGCCCGAACTTCTCAGGCGATTCGCCCTTGAATCAAGGCTCGTCATAGCCGCCGATTCGGGGCTTGATGCTGCCCTAACCGCGGGAATCCGGCCCGATATCGTTGTGGGCGACTTTGACAGCCTCAAGGATATGAAAGGCCTCGATACGATTCCTCCCGGGAAGATCCTCGCCTTTTCGCGGGAAAAGGACGATACCGATACGGAAATCGCCATCCAGACAGCTTGGAACAATGGTTCCGATTATATCGTCCTCGCAGGCGGCGGCGGGGGCAGGCTCGACCATCTGCTGGGCATCTGGGCGCTCTTTGCCCGCGAGCCGCCTCCTCGCGAATGGCACACAAGGGAAGCGTCTGTCTACTTTCTTGGAAAGGGGGAATCGGCGGTCTTTGGCGTCTCCATTGGCTCTATAGTTTCCGTTTTCCCTTCGGGGGGCAGGGCGAGCTCGGGGATGACTTCCGCGGGGCTGAAATGGCCGCTCGAGGGTTTGGACTGGGCAGACGGCCATTACGGCATAAGCAATAAAAGCGCCGAAAATCACGTGCGCGTCTCAGCGGGATCCTGCAGTCTCCTGATCATCCTTCCCCTTGGATGCGAACGCCTTCCTGAGTAGGGCGAGGCTTTCGAGAGGATCCTGGACGAGGACTTTCTTCCCGCCAAGCAATTCCGCTATGCCTATTTCATTAGCATAGCGGGGTATGATGTGGAGATGCAGGTGCTCGATGCTGCCTCCGGCCACCAGCCCCAGATTGTAGCCGATATTGTAGCCGGTCGGGCGGTATACGTCGTCCAGGATATCGAGGCAGCGATCGACAGCCTTGTCCATGGCGCATCTCTCGGCCTCGTCCATCTCGCGTATATCGGTGAGGTGACGCCTGGGGAATATGATGAGATGGCCGGGATTGTAGGGGTACAGGTTCAAAGACACTATCAGATGTTCATTTTCGTATACCTCTAGCCTGTCCACAGCCTCTGATCCATCCCTTATGAGGCAAAGGATGCAGCCGCGCGGCTTCTTCCCCTTGAGGTAGCCAATCTTGTTGAAATTGAAGAAATATTCCATCGCAGCCTCCTACCGTTTTTATGCCCATCGTGATACCATTCGCCCATGGAGACTTTGGAATCATCGGTCGTTATCGACAGAAATCCTCGCCGGATCGTCATTGTTCGAAATGTCTTCTCCGGTGCCGCGGCCGTGATCGCTCTATTCATGCTGCTCTGCCTTGCCATGCTTGTATTTTCGGACGCCATGCGGCTTGAGTCCCGATTCACGACCCTGACATTCGATTGCCTGCGCTTTGGGGCTGTCGGACTGTTCGCGGCGACAGTCGCTCGATTCGTCCTGGACATTATGTACGGCATTTTCGGGCTTTTGCAAGCAAAAGTTGCCAGCCTTCTGCGCTGGCTCGCTTTCTCCCTGCTGAGCCTCATACCGCTTGCTCTTATATTCGCGTTCATGCGCCTTGCCGAGGGTTTCAGGGCGTGAGATGGGACTGACGGGCTTGAAATGAGACCCGCGCTTGACCCATCGGAGTCGCGGGGGCTATACTCGCGCGTCCGTTTCGAGACAAGGAGCTTCCCATGAGCACGAGAGTGAGGTATGCCCCATCCCCCACGGGGAACCAGCATATTGGCGGCGTACGCACGGCCTTGATCAACTATCTATTCGCCCGGTCGAGCGGCGGGTCCTTCATCCTCCGCCTGGAGGATACCGATAGAACCCGCTATTCCGACGAATACGTGAAAAATCTCTACGACACCTTCAAATGGCTCGGCTTCTACTGGGACGAGGGTCCCGATATCGGAGGTCCCTCCGCTCCCTATATCCAATCGGAGCGCTTCGCCATCTACAAGGAATACGCGGAAAAGCTCGTCGCCCTGGACAAGGCTTATTACTGCTTCTGCGACGAGGAGCGTCTTGGCAGGCTCAGGGAAGATCAGGCTCTTGCCAAAACGGGCGAACAGGGCTACGACAGGCACTGCCGGAGCCTGGGGCGCGACGAGGTGGCGGCAAGTATCGCCACGGGCAGGAACCACGTCATCCGCCTCAAGATACCCACGGAAGGCAAGACTATATTCCATGACCGCCTTCTCGGAACCATCGAGTGGAAGAACGAGGACATCAGCCCCGATCCCGTCCTCCTCAAATCCGACGGTTTTCCCACCTACCACCTTGCAAACGTCGTTGACGACCATCTCATGGGCATAACCCAGGTCATGCGCGCCCAGGAATGGATACCTTCCGCTCCTCTGCACAGGATTATATACGACGCCTTCGGTTGGGAGATGCCCGAGCTCTGCCATCTGCCCATGGTGCTCGGCCAGGACGGCCACAAGTTGTCCAAGCGGCACGGGGCTACGGCTGTCAATGAGTTCAGGAAAGCGGGATACCTTCCCGAAGCCCTGATCAACTACATCGCGCATTTGGGCTGTTCCTTCGAGGAAGGCCGGGATCTTTTCACCCTCGGGGAGATGGAAAAACTGTTCAGGCTCGAGAAGCTGAACAAGGCGCCAGCCATCTTCGACTACCAGAAGCTCGAGTGGTTCAATGGACAGTATATCAGGCTCAAATCCGACGCGGAGTTGGCAGCTCTCGTCAAACCCTTCCTCGTGGAGGCGGGCTTACGCGCCGTGAACGACGCGGCCGCCGACACCCTCGATCTTCAGGCCATGCCCCTCGTCAAGGAGAGGCTCAGGCTCCTCTCCGAGGCGCCCGGCATGATGGCCTATCTCTACGGAAAGCCGGCTTTGCCCGCCGCCGAAGAGTTCATCCCCAAGAAGCTCGACCTTGCGGCGGCGATCGCGATGTTGAAGGAAAACCTTGCTCTCGTTCGCATCGTCGACTTTTCCGATATCCCGGCGGCGGAAGAACGATTCAAGGCGAGGTCCGTCGAGATCGACGCCAAGCTGGGTAATCTGCTGATGCCGCTGCGCGTGGCCGTCACAGGCTCGCGGGTGAGCCCGCCCCTATTCGAATCCATCCGCGTCATCGGGAATACCGAAACCGCTTCGCGGATAGAGGCGGCCATAACACACCTTGAATCGATAAAGGCCTGAAAACGTGCAAGCAAAGGCTTTCGACAACGAAAAGTACCTCGCGGAACAAGCGGCGTTTATAAGCGCCAGGGCTCTGGGAACCGAAAAGCTCTACCTGGAGTTCGGCGGCAAGCTCCTCTGGGACTGGCACGCGGCCAGAGTCCTGCCCGGCTACGATCCCAATGTGAAGATCCGCCTTCTCTCGATGCTCAAGGACAAGGCTGAGGTTATTCTCTGCATTTACGCGGGGGATATCGAACGCAAGCGCATGCGCGGCGATTTCGGCATAACCTACGATGCGAGCGCGCTTCAGATTTTCGACCAACTGGGCGACTGGGGCGTTTCCGTGGCAGGGGTTGTCATCACGCGATTTGAAGACCAGCCGGCAGCCGAGCAGTTTGGCGCCCTTCTGGAGAGGAGAGGAGTCAGGATTTTCAGACACCGCCCCACCAAAGGCTATCCAAACGATGTGGAGAGCATCGTCAGCGCGGAAGGCTATGGGTCCAATGAGTACATACCGACCAGCAAGCCGATTGTGGTCGTCACGGGACCAGGACCAGGTTCGGGCAAGTTGGCGACAGCCCTTTCTCTCGTCTACGCCGACCATATCGCGGGAAGGAAGGCGAGCTACGCCAAGTTCGAGACCTTTCCGGTCTGGAACCTTCCCTTGAAGCATCCGGCCAACATCGCCTACGAGGCGGCCACGGTCGACCTCGCCGGAATTCCGAAGAAGATACATCTCCTCCCTCCCGTCGTGACGGCGAGCATCGCGAGCCTCAAGCGGGACGTGCTCGGCCGGAAATCGGTTTCCCTGAGCTTGGACGAGGCGCTGATAGCCCTCTCGGTGAGCGCGGCCATGAATCCATCGGCGCAGGTCGCGATGGAGGCTCTCAAATCGCTCGCCGGATGCGAACTCCACCTCACCCATATCCCCGCCACGGGGGATGAGGTAGGACTGCGGCGCTTGGGGCTGAACGCCACGAGCGACCCTTTTTTCGCCGGCAACAATCTTTTTCACTCATGAAGCCTGGGCTTAAGCGCTGAACCCAAACTTCAGGGCTTGGATCGACTGGCGAAAGGATTTTACAGCCCAACCAGCCTTGACCTCAGCCCTTGTTGCGCGGCATAGTGACGCCACCGCGCCTCTGAAGCGCGGCAAGGAGCGCCTATGTGCGATGACAACAAGAGGGACGAAGGCTACGGCGATTTTATCCACGAAGCCGTCGCCAAAGATATTGCCGATGGAAAAACGAAGGAAGTCCGGACGCGTTTTCCCCCCGAACCCAACGGATGGCTCCATATCGGCCACGCGAAGGCCATCTATGTGGACTTCGGCACGGCCGAGAGTTTTGGCGGAAAATGCAATCTGCGCTTCGATGACACGAATCCCGAAAAAGAGGACCTTTCCTATGTGGAAGCCATCGAGCGCGACCTGCGCTGGCTCGGCTATGATTGGGAAGACAGGCTTTTCTTCGCCTCAGACTACTATGAAAAGCTCTACGACCTGGCCTGTGTCCTGATACGCAAGTCGCTCGCCTACGTCGACGATCTCGACGAGGAAGAGATAAAGGAATACAGGGGAACGAACGTCCCCGACAAGAACAACATCACATGGACGCCGCCCGGAAGGAACTCTCCCTTCAGGGACAGGTCCGTCGAGGAGAACCTCGAACTCTTCGCCCGGATGAGAGCGGGAGAATTCGCCGACGGCTCCAGGACCCTGAGGGCCAAGATAGACATGGCTCATCCCAACCTCATCATGCGGGATCCCGTCATGTACAGGATACGGCGTGAGCCGCATTACCGCACGGGAACAGCCTGGTGCATCTATCCGATGTATGATTTCCAGCATCCCCTTTCAGACGCGATCGAAGGCGTCACCCATTCGCTCTGTTCGCTGGAATATGAGATACACAGGCCGCTCTACGACTGGTTCATTGCGAACTGCGAGGTATTCGCCTCGCGTCAGATAGAGTTCGCGCGGCTCAATCTCACCCATACGGTGCTCTCCAAGCGCCTCCTCATCCAGCTCGTGCGCGAGAAGAAAGTTTCAGGCTGGGACGATCCTCGAATGCCGACCATAGCGGGCCTGAGACGGCGCGGCTACACTCCCGAGGCGATCCGTGACTTCCTCGGCCGCATCGGCATCGCCAAGACGGATTCCATGGTGGATATACAGCTCCTCGAACACTGCGTGCGCGAAGACCTCAACAGGAAGGCGCCGCGCTTCATGGCAGTCCTGCGTCCACTGGAACTCGTGATCGACAACTGGCCCGAGGGCAAAACCGAGATGCTCGAGGCGGTGAACAACCCCGAGAACCCCGACGCGGGCAAGCGATCGATTCCCTTCGCTGGGAAACTCTATATCGAGCGGGACGATTTCAGGGAACTACCCCCGCCCAAATACTTCAGGCTCTTCCCCGGCAACCAGGTGCGCCTTCGCTATGGTTACATCGTCACCTGTACGGGATTCGACAAAGACCCAGCCACCGGCGAGATCCTCCGGGTGCACTGTACCTATGATCCGGCGACGAGGGGAGGGGACGCTCCCGACAATCGCAAGGTCAAGGGGACCATTCACTGGGTATCGGCCGAAGGCGCCCTTCCCATCCAGGCGAGGCTCTACGACTACCTGTTCACCTCCGAAAGGCCGATGGATGCAGCCGCTGGCGCTTCTTTCCTGGACAATCTGTCGGATACCTCGCTCGAAATCCTGGCGGGCGCCTTTGGCGAGCCCAGTCTGGCCGAAATCCGGCCGGGGCAGTCCATACAGTTCGAAAGGCTGGGCTATTTCTGCGCCGATACCGAATCGAAGGCCGGAGCGCCGATTTTCAACAGGACCGTGACGCTTAGGGATACCTGGGCCAAGATCGAGAAAAAGGGCGTCTGATCGGCATACAAGACAAAGGGACACTGACATCCGCTAAAAATCCTTCGCTTATGCGACAGGAAATTATGATCACAGCTCAGGAGTAGGTATGGCAAGGTTTTACACTAAGGTGAGGACGGTCGCGATGTCAGCGCTCGTCGTTCTGGCGATGGCTTCCTGCGGAGGGAAATCTGCAGAAATCAAGATCGGTTCCGTAAATCCTCTTTCAGGTGAGGCCGCCACCTATGGCACCTCGACTAAGAACAGCGTTGAACTGGCGACTGCCGAATGGAACGCCGCCGGCGGCATAAACGGCAAACAGATAAAGCTCATCGTCGAGGACGACAAGGCCGATCCTGCCGAAGGCGCCACCGTCTTTCGCAAGCTGATCGAGCAGGACAAGGTTGTCGCCATTATCGGAGGGGTCACCTCACGCGTCGCCCTTGCCGCCGCTCCGGTAGCGAACGACGCTAAAATTCCCCTAATCTCCCCGACGGCCACCAACGAGAAGGTGACCCAGATTGGCGAGTATGTCTTCCGTTCCTGCTTTATCGATCCCTTCCAGGGCAAGGTCGGGGCCAAGTATGTCGCCGAGGACATGGGGCTCAAGACCGCGGGCATCATTTTCGATGTAGGCAACGATTACTCCAAGGGCCTCATGGAGACCTTCAAGGTGGCTTTCGAGGCTGCCGGCGGCACCGTCGTCGAGCCCGAGGGCTATCCCTCAGGGACCACCGATTTCAAAGCCCAGCTGACGAAGATCGCGATCGCCAAGCCCGAGGTTCTCTACATCCCCGCTTACTACTCCGACGTCGGCCTCATCACCAAGCAGGCGAGGGAACTCGGCTACGCGGGTATCTTCGTAGGTGTGGACGGCTGGGACTCCTCCGACCTCGTGAAGATCGGAGGCGACTCGGTTGAAGGCGGCATCTTCACCAACCACTACTCCAAGGACGACAGTTCGGAAATCGTGCAGAGTTTCGTGAAGAAATACACTGAGAAGTACGGCGCCGCGCCCGATGCCCTCGCAGCCTTGGCCTATGATGGCGCCAACATCCTCTACGACGCGATCAAGCGCGCCGGCAGCACCAAGCCCGAAGCCATCCGCGACGCTCTCAAGGCTACCGACCTCGCCTGCGTAGGCGGCCAGATCAAGTTCGACGAGTACCGCAACCCTGTCAAATCTGCCGTCATCATCGAAATGAAGGGCGGCGAGCAGGTGTACAGGGCTACCGCCAATCCCTGATTCACGCTTCGATCTCCTTCAAAGAAAGCGCCTCCCTCGGGGGCGCTTTCTTTATCTTAAAGCCCCTGCCTGACTGAGGCTGTCATATCCATACCCCCCTCGCCGCGAGTGCCTCAGGCGGGCTATAC
>JBAQLW010000245.1:0-1807 GCA_049302175.1 Rectinemataceae bacterium | reverse complement strand
GCCTGCCCTCGCTCCGTTTGGCCATGGCCGCGAGCCAGACGTAGAACAGAAGATAAACAAGTACGAAGATAAGGATTCTGAAACCCGCCCCTGAGAACAGCGGAAGGCCAGCGAGTCGCTGGGCGGTGCCGATGCTGAATGGATTGGCGATGGCAGCCGAAAAGCCAAATCCCGTCGCAAGAATGCTCATCCCCAAGCCAACATAGATGTCCCATCCCAGGGAGAGCGAGAGAGCTATGGCCACCGGCACGAGGGGAAGGGTCTCTTCAAAAATACCGAGCAGAGAGCCGATGCTCATGAAGAAAAGACAAACGATGGCGAGGAGGAGATACCGCCTGGAAGCGTAGCGCCTTGCGATTATCGATACGGTTTCTTTCAGGACAGAGGCCCTGTCGAGTATAGCGAAGGCTCCACCCACGATCATGATGAATACGATGATGATGATTGCCTGAACGCCGTCCTCCGACGCGAGAACCTCAAAAGGCGCCGTGAACCATCGCCAGAAGGGATAGGAAGGTTTCTCAGCCACCCGATAGGTATCGGGCAAGACCTGGAGTCCGAATTCCCCCTCCACCCTCTCGTAGCTTCCCGAAGGAAGGACGGCAGAGAGGATGCCTGCGCCCAGCATAAGGGCGAAAAGCACGAAAAAACTTGTCAGAAAGGCTTTTCTGGAGATGCGCAAGCCGACTTGTGCCGAGGCCATTCCTTCCTCCTGCCATAGGTACAATGATTCCTTGACCTGTCGACCATCCTACTCCATACTTCCTGGAAATGGAAGTTTCAATGACCACAACGACATCAACCGCCTTGTTTTATCCAGAGCTCCCCGCAAAACTGTCCCGGCTCGTGCGCTTTCCAACTGTCTCGTCCTACGAAAGAAGCGAGGAGGATGAAGAGGCTTTCTCGGCCTTGAAGCGTGAGCTCCCCTCCCTCTACCCCCTGGTCCATGGGGCGATGAAGGTGGAAGAACCCTCGGACAGGGCTCTGCTCTTCTCCTGGAAAGGGAAGAATCCCACCCTTCTCCCGGCCATACTCTGCGCGCACTTCGACGTTGTTCCCGCAGAAAATCCCGGAGGCTGGAAACATCCTCCATTCAGCGGCGAAATCGCCGACGGCGAGGTCTGGGGAAGAGGCACGCAGGATATCAAGGTGATCATGGCTTCCCTGCTGGAAGCCGCCGAGGGGCTCATCCGTGAAGGCTTCGCGCCGGAAAGGACTGTCTATTTCGCTTTCGGCGGCGACGAGGAGATCGGCGGACAGAGGGGTGCCGCGGCTATCGCCGCCCATCTGGACGCCGCCGGCGTCAAAGCCTCCTTCCTCGCGGACGAGGGCGGTCCCATCACCGTCGGCATGCTCACCCTCGCCGAGAAGCCCCTCGCCCTCGTCGGTGTGGCCGAGAAAGGCTACGCCGATTTCCGCCTGAGCACAAAAGGCTCAGGCGGCCACGCTTCCATGCCCCCGAGACATACTGCGCCAGGCAATCTCGCCAGAGCCATCAGAGCCATCGAGGACCATCCCTTTCCCGCTCGCATTACCCCGACGATGAAAGCCTTTCTCGCCAGGCTCGCTCCCGAATCGCGGCAGCCCTACCGCTTTCTTTTCAGACAGCTCTGGCTCACCGCCCCCGCCATCAAGGCCGCCTTCGCCTCAGCCCCCACGACGAATGCCCTCATCCGCACGACGGCGGCCTGCACGATGCTCAAAGGGAGTTCCAAGGAGAACGTCCTGGCCGACGCGGCGGAGGCCACCCTCAACGTGCGCATCCTCCCGGGAGATAGCTCTGCCGCGGTGATGGCGAGGCTCAGGA
>JBAQLW010000244.1:0-5478 GCA_049302175.1 Rectinemataceae bacterium | reverse complement strand
GGACTTCCATGAGGATGGTGACGACGACGGCCGCAATCACCGACCCTGAAATGGAGCCTGTGCCCCCCAACACCACGATGAGGAGAATGTTGAAGGTGAGAAGGAAGGTGAACATCTTGGGGTCGATCGTCGTGATCATATGGCCGAGGAGGGCGCCGCCGATGCCGGCGATGAAGCTCGAAACCGTAAAGGAGGTCACCTTGACCTTGAAGACATCGACGCCCATGGCCTCGGCGGCGAGCTCGTCGTCACGGACGGCTTTCATCGCCCTTCCATAGCTGGAACGCATCAGGAGGGCCATGAAGACCGTCACAAGGCCTGCCGTTATCCAGACGGCGTAGGTCGTGGCGAAGCGGGGAAGGCCTTTCAAGCCCTGAGCTCCGTTGGTGATGGTCTGGGCGTTCGTGATGAGAACCCTGATGATCTCGGAGAAGCCCAGGGTCGCGATCGCGAGGTAGTCATCCTTCAGCCTGAGGACGGGCGCGCCAATGAGGAAGCCCACAAAGGCGGCGGCAAGGCCGCCGCCGATCAGCGCAGGAATGAAGGGCAGCGTCAGGTTCTTCAGGAATGGAACCATCGGCACAAGGAAAAAATTCATTTCCTTAAGTTCGGCAGGCATCGTGAGGAGGGCGCAGACATAGGCTCCCACCGCCATGAAGCCCGAATGGCCGAGGGAAAAGAGACCCGTAAAGCCGTTGAGAAGGTTGAGGGACAGGGCGAGGATGATGTAGATCGCGCTCAGGTTCAACACCCTTAGCGTAAAGGCGTCGAAGAAGGAATCGGCCACGACGAGGAAGGCGGCGAAGCCGACGAGGGCGATCACCGTATATCGGAAGTTTTTTGTCTGTTTCATGGCTTATACCTTCTCCGCCTGGCGCTTCCCCAACAGGCCCGTGGGCTTCACGAGGAGAACCACGATGAGGAGGACAAAGGCGAAGGCATCGCGGTAACCGGAAAGCGTGGGCAGAAGGGCGACGGTCATTATCTCGATGAGGCCGAGGAGGAAGCCGCCGAGCACGGCTCCGCTTATGCTGCCGATTCCACCGATGACGGCCGCGATAAAGCATTTAAGGCCAGGCATCACGCCCATGAGAGGGTTGAGCTGGGGATACTTGAAAGACCAGAGTATGCCGCCGAATGCCGCGAGGAGGGACCCGATCCCGAAGGTTATGGACACGATGCCGTCGACATCTATCGCCATGAGGCGGGCGGCTTCCACGTCGGTGGAGACGGCGCGCATCGCCATGCCCGTCTTTGTCCTGTTGACGATCCAGAGGAGGATAGCCAGAAGGAGGAAGGTGAAAAGGGGTATCACGAGGCTGACCGTGACGATTGAAACGGAGCCGAAATGCAGTACTCGGCCCATCATCTCAGGGACGGTGACGCCCTTGGGTCGTCCCCCGAAAAGGAGGACGGCGAGGTTTTCGATGAGATATGAGGCGCCGATAGCGCTGATCATGATGGAAATCTTGGGGGAATCGCGCAGGGGCTTGTAGGCGATCTTCTCAAGGCCCACGCCGAAGAGAGATATGCAGAGGATGGTCAGGATGAGGGAAGCCCACCAGGGAAGAGACAGGATCGCCGTGCCGTAGAAAGCGACATAGGCGCCCAGCATGAACACGTCGCCATGGGCGAAGTTGATGAGGCGAAGGATGCCGTAGACCATCGTATAGCCGATGGCGATGAGGGCGTAGAGGCTGCCAAGCGACAAGGCGTTGGCGATGTGCTGCAAAAATAGCGCAGGAGTCATGCGTCCTCGAGTCCATTGCAGGGATGAAAGCCCGGCCGCGGCGAAACGCTCGAAGCCGGGCTTCCAATTAACAGACTTCGTGACCCGCGGAGCGGGTCACGTCGATCATGGCTGTACGGTGGTCAGATAGGAGAACTGGCCATCCTTGACCGTCTTGATGACGGCGCTCTTCACGGCGTCGCCTTCGGCGTCGTGGGTGATGAAGCCGGCCGCGCCGGGGGAATCCTTGGTGACGGCGATAGCGTCGCGGATCTTCGTCCTGTCGAGGCTGCCTGCCTTTTCGATAGCGTCGCGAGCCACGAGGTAGCCGTCGAAGCCGAGGGCGGTGACGGCCGCGGGCTCTTTATTGTACTTCTTGCGATATTCGTCCAAGAAGATTTTTGAGGTTTCGGTGATCGGTACTTCAGTGGCGAAGAAGGTCG
The DNA here is from genome assembly GCA_049302175.1 of Rectinemataceae bacterium. Lineage (GTDB taxonomy): Bacteria > Spirochaetota > Spirochaetia > Treponematales > Rectinemataceae > CAYXUF01. The sequence goes on along the minus strand of JBAQLW010000244.1, from coordinate 3,306 downwards.
AGAAGACGACGCCTTCGACGGCAGCCTTGCCCACATCGAGGAACTCCGGGGTTTCCCAGGTGTCGCCGCCGAGGAATGGGGTCGTGATGCCGAGTTCGCGGGCCTGCTTCACGATGAGAGCGCTTTCGGTGAAGTTGCCGGGGGCGAAGATGACATCGGGCTTGAATTTCTTGATTTCGGTGAGTTGGGCGGCGAAATCGGTGTCGCCGGTGTTGTAGTTGAGTTCGGCGAGGATGGCTTCGATATCGCCGGTGAGGAGCTCGAAGGCATCGGCGAAGAACTTCGCGAGGCCGACCGAGTAGTCGTTGGAGACTTCGCGGATTATGACTGCTTTCCTGGCATTGGCTTCCTTATAGGCATAGTTGGCCATGACGGTGCCCTGGAAGGGATCGAGGAAGCAGACGCGGAAGTAGTATTCATTGCCCTTGGTGACGAGGGGGTTCGTGCATGAAAGCCCGACTGCCGGCGTCTTGGCTTGTTTGACGATGGGACCTGCCGCCATGGAGAGGGAGGAGCCCCAGGATCCGAGCACCACATGGACCTTATCCTTGTCGACGAGGCGCTGGGCGGCGTTGGCCGCTTCGACCTTGTCCGACTTGTTGTCGGAGATCACGAGCTCAATCTTGTATTCCTTGTCGCCGACCTTCACCGTCGGATAGAGCTCGTTGGCCAGCTTTATGCCTTCGACTTCGAGGGCTCCACCACCGGCATTGGCGCCTGTCAATGGTTCGAATACGCCAAACTTCACAGTTTTCTCCGCGGCGGGACCGCATGCGAAGAGCAGGGTCAAAGCCGCGACAGCCAGTGCCGCGATACCGATTCGCTTCATTTCGTTCCTCCTGATTGCATTGGTCCATTTCAAATATTGAATGGACTTTTTGAATATTAGAATGAGTCTCGGGACTTGTCAATTTCAAACGATCGGCGCAAGTATTTTTTTGGATAATTTTGAAGCGATAGCCTCGCGGCGAAGCAAAAAAATTGGGCGACATATGGACATGCAGAGGCTAAACCGATAGAATTTTGGTCGCGCGCCCTGATGCATACCTAGTTTTTCAGGAGGAAGAAGATGAACAGGATTCATCGCTTTTACAATCAGGGTGCCATCCTCGTGGCTGCTGTCGCGGTAGACGTTAAGAAACATCTGGCCACACGATGAACACATTCGATGTCCTGATAATCGGCACAGGGCCGGCCGGCCTTGGCGCGGCCTTCGGCCTCCTCGAAAAAAAGCCCGACCTCTCCATCCTCATACTCGACAAGAATGAAGTATCCTCGGGCGGACTGCGCAACGACTGCAAGATGAACTTCTCCTGGCCCATCGGCTTTCCCGAAGTCTGCTGGAATAAGGAACAGGCCGAATATTATCTCAGCCGGGTGGAGGAATTTTTGCTTCCATCCATCATGGAGAAGAAAAATGTCGGCGTCTATTTCCACCGCGCGGAAAAGCTGGGCGTGAAGCTACTGGAAATCCGCCAGTCCCACCTGGGCACCGATGGCGGTCTCGAGCTCATAAAAACGCTCGTCGCCCGACTGCGCGGCCTTGGCGCCGAAATCTCCCTCGGCGAGACGATGCGAAGCTTCGATCCCGCGCGCAGGATCGCGACAACGGACAAAAGGAACATCAGCTACAGGAATCTCGTCATGGCACCGGGACGAGGAGGGTTTGCCTTCCTCCAGGACATGATGAACATTGCGGGCATCGCCTATCGCGACAACATCGTCGACATCGGCATCCGCGTCGAGACAAAAGAGGAACGTTATCCCATCGTCAAGGATTACTACGATCCCAAGTTTCTCTTTCCAAAGAAAACCCGCACTTTCTGCACCAATTCGCGCTCCGCTTATGTCGTCCAGGAAAAATACGGCGACAAGGAATCCGGCCTCTGGTATTCGGTGAACGGCCATGCCTGGTCGGCCTCCCGCCCCGAGAACGGCCTCACGAACTTTGCCATCCTCAAGACCGTAACCCTCACCGCCCCCCTCGCCTCCGGACAGTCCTACGCGAGGATGCTCGGCATGCAGGCAGCACTCCTCGGCGGGGGACAGCCAATCATGCAGAGGGTAGGCGATTTCAGGCTCGGCAAGCGGTCCTTCGCCGAATCCTTCACCGGGGATCTCTACGATTTCGAGCCCACTCTCCCCTCCTGCACCCCAGGTGACATCGGTCTCTCGGCGCCCGCCAAGATACTCAACGCGCTGTGGAACGCGATGAAACTTCTCGACTCCATAGTCCCCGGTCTGCTGCACCCCAGCACTATCATGTACTACCCGGAGATAAAGCTTTACGCCAACCGGCCCACCTTCGCCGACGAGCACTTCAGGGCCGGCGAAGGACTTTACCTAGCGGGCGACGGAGCCGGCACTTCGAGAGGCATCACCGCGGCCTGGGCATCTGGCCTGCGAGCGGCGGACGGCATTCTGGATGCCCTCAAGGTTTAGGGAGAGCTCATGAACGCACGAAGCGCTACATTGCGCAAGGCGAGCTGGATCGCTCTTGTGGGAAACAGCATCCTTGCCTTGCTGAAAATCATCGTGGGGCTTGCCTCGGGAAGCCTTGCCGTCCTTTCCGACGGTATCGACTCAGCCACCGACGTTCTCATCGCCGGCATGACCCTCATCGCCGCGCGGATTTCGGTAAAACCCGGCGACAGGGAACATCCTTATGGCCATGGGCGCATCGAAACCGTCGCCACTGCCGTCATCGCCTTCATTGTCTTCTTCGCCGGGGCGCAGGTTTTGTTCAACGCGGTTGGCCGGATCGTCGCGGGCGAGCCGGGCACGATGCCCTCCATGATGGCTTTCTGGGTGACGATAGCATCGATAGCCGGGAAACTTGCCCTCGCATGGAGCCAGTTCTATTACGGCAGGAAGAGCGGATCGGCCATGCTGATCGCGAACGGCAAGAACATGCGCGGCGATGTCGCAACCTCTGGGGCCGTCCTCATCGGGTTGGGACTCACCTACATCACGGGCATTCCCGTATTGGACAAGGTCCTCGCCGCCCTCGTCGCCCTCTGGATACTGAAAAACGCCGTGGAAATATTCATGGAAGCCAACACCGAACTGATGGACGGCACGAAGGATTCAAGCCCCTACAAGGATCTCTTCGAAGCCATAGAAAAAGTTCCGTCGGCCGGCAACCCTCACAGGGTGAGGATCAGGCGGATCGGCTCCATGCTCGTCGTGGACCTCGACATAGAAGTGGAGCCCACAATGAGCGTGAGGGAAGCCCATGAAATCGCCGTCAAAGTGGAAAACTCCATCAAGGATTCGCTGCCCGACATCTACGACGTGATCGTCCAT
>JBAQLW010000243.1:0-2938 GCA_049302175.1 Rectinemataceae bacterium | reverse complement strand
GGCCAGGCTGGAGCGTTTTGCCGCTGACAATAGCACCCCTTTGACAACCCCTGTGGCCAGCCTCCTGGTCCGCCCTTCTTTCGCAGTATCTCCCCAGGGTGAACTCAGGCTCTACGCGGGCACGGCCGGAATGACCGAACTGTCTACCCTCGCCTTCGGAACGATTACGGGCATCACGACTACGCAACAGTTCAGGATAAGCGTGATTTCCAATTACCGATATTCCCTGAGCGTGACATCGCGAAGAGGCGGATTCTTCTTCCATGAAATCGATCAGAGCCTACCAGCAGGCGCGACACCGACGATCGAGCCCATCCCCTACAGCTTTTCCCTCTCGGGAATCCCCGTCGCCCTAAGCTCCGCCCCTAGGATGATCGTCGAATACGCCCTCCCTACAGGATCCGTGCCGGTGGAGAGGACAGTGGCTGTCACTGTAGGCGATGTGGGCGAGTATACGGCGGGGAAATACTCCGATGCGCTCTCGTTCACGATGACCGCGATGTAGCCTCCGATCGCCTCTTGACAGAATGGGATACTATGATAATATTCAAGTAAATCGGTTTACATGGAGGTTTTTATGAAGAGAATGCTATCCCTTCTCCTCGTGCTCTTCGCCCTGGCCGGAATGGCGCAGGCCCAGAAGCTGGAACTGTACTATTACAAACAGGAAAATCAGGACGGGCTCAAAAAACTTGTGGCGCAGTTTATGGCCGAGAATCCCGGCATCACCATCGACATGCTCATCGTGCCGAACGACGCCGACGCCACGATGTCGGCGCGCGCGGCCCAGGGCAAACTGCCCGACATCCTGCAGATGCAGTCCTATTCCCGCGTCGCCGAATACGCGGAGAAGGGCTACCTTGTCGATCTGACCAAGCAGGCGGTACTGGGCAAGGTGGTCGACAGCGCCAAACCCTCGGTTACCTGGAATGGCAAGCTCTACGGCCTGCCGATGGATTTCGCTGGAATCGGCATCATCTACAACAAGGACATTTTCGCCAAGTTCGGCCTCCAGCCTCCGGCCACGTACCGCGACCTCGAGAGAGTCGCCCGCACCCTGCGGACGAACAATGTGACGCCCTTCGCCGGTCTTCTCAAGGAAAACTGGTCGATGGGACACTTCATCACCCTCGTCCACACCAACCTCCTCGCGGAGAAGAAGATCGTGCCCGCCAAGTTCGTTGCCGACATGAACGCGGGAAAGACCAGCTACGGTGTTGTGGACACCGACAAGCTCTTCTCCATCATCGACTTCTACAGGGCAAACATGGACAAGAACGCCGAGGAGTGGAACTGGAACGAGCAGCAGGCGGCTTTCGCCGAGGGTAAGGCGGCGATGATGGTGCAGGGGCTCTGGTCCTATGGCGCCGCCATCGGGACAAATCCCGCGCTCAACTGCGGCTTCGTGCCCTTCCCCGTCTTCAACGACGCGAATCTGAACAAGTTCTACGCGGACGTGGATTCCTGCTTCGGCGTCTCGGCCCAGTCGCCAGCTGACAAGAAAGCCGCAGCCCTCAAGTTCCTCGAGTGGCTGGCCACGCCCCAGGCACAGAAAATCTGGGTAGAGGACTACAAGCTCACGCTGTCGTTCAAAGGAGCCGATGTGTCCAAGCTCGGCGGTCCCTTTGTCGACCTGATGGGCGGCGTCGGCAAGAACGGCGCCTATCCCTGGGCATTCGCTTCCTATCCGACGGCCGTGTTCGAGGATGCCTGCAAGAATGGTGCCCAGCAGTATGTGTTCAACAAGAAAACGGCCGAAGCCGTGATCGCCGACATCGACAAGCAGTGGGCGGCGAACAGGCCCAAATGAGGGTTGTGTAGGGGACTCGCGTTGCGGGAGCCCGCCTCTTGAATGGATCTTAGAAACCGCTGTCGGCTGCAGACCATGCCTTCAGCGGTTTCTTTTTTGGGAGGAGTCAATGTTCCAGAAATCTTCCGCGCGGAGGATGAATTTTCTACTCTTCGTCGCCCCGGCCCTCGTGCTCTATGCCCTCTTCTTTCTCCTGCCTTTCGGCCAGGGCTTGCGGATATCCACGACGAACTGGGATGGGCTAACGCCGAAGACGCCGATCAGCATGGACAAGGCCGAATTCGAAGAAAAGATCCTCAGTAAAGTTAAAAGGGCGGGGTCAGACCCCGAATTTTTACTTTCGGTGTACAAACTGGACGCGGCGGGGGAGCAGTACGCGCGGCTTTCGATTTCGGGCTTGAAGCGCTACAGGCTGGAGCGGATCGTGAGGGCGACGGGCTATTCGCCCGACAAGTACAGGGATGTTGGCCTCGCGAACTACAAATCCATCTTCACGGGCGGAGTGGATGAGCGATTCTATCCGCGCGGCTTCCAGGAAAATTACTTTAACGCGAATTCCTCAATGCCCGCTGAGGTGGAGGCCGCGAGCTACGAGAAGAATTTTCTCGCCAAGCTGGACGCGCAGGGAAAAGCGCTCGCGGTCGAATTCTATGTGGCGGAAGGCGGCGCCTACCGGCTCAAGCCCGAAATGGATGAGTTCGTGGTGGAGGACGCTTTCTGGACCCTGCCGCAGCTTGCGTCGGGAGCCCTCGATTCGCAGGCGGTGGACGATTTCCTCGCCGCGGCTAAGAAGGCTGGCCTCGCCCAGAACAGGGCCGCCCTGGAAGCCGCGGTGGGCGATTTCACGGCGAAGGCCGCTTTTTCGGATGCGGCCAGGGCGGACATCGCCGAGAACGCCGAAAAGCTCTTCGCGATTGGCGAATTCAAGACCCTCCTCGCCTCGACATGGACGGCGAAAAAATTCGACCTCGGCGTCATCGGCTTCACGATCTTTTTCGCCGTGGGCAACGTTGTTCTCGCCAACCTCCTCGCGTTCTGGATAGCGATGGCTCTGGACAGGAAGATAAAATCGCGCAACGTGCTGCGCTCGGTGTTCTTCCTGCCCAACGTGCTTTCGATGATCGTCGT
>JBAQLW010000242.1:0-4342 GCA_049302175.1 Rectinemataceae bacterium | reverse complement strand
GCGCTCCAGCACGATGAAATAGTAATCGACGATGTTGTCCATAAGAGCGTAGAGGAGGTAATCGGCTCCACACTTGCGCAGACGACCCCCATCGACCATAATCCGCTCGCGCACCGCCTGAAAGCTGTCGCCAGGACGTTCCTGGAAGGATATGAGTATCTTGCCCTTTAATATGAAGCTCACTTGTTCATACTCGATCGATCCGTCATCGTGCATCGTCAGCATTTTCGTTATAAGGAAGAGATAATCGTCATAATTCTCGAGCTTGGGACGGTGCTCGGCCGAGAGGATGTCCTCGACCACGAGAGGATGGATGCCGAGCATCGCGCAGAGCTTTTCCACGGCGCCGCCCGATAATCCATTGATATTGATCCAATTGACGATGTCGGGATCGAGAAGTGCGGCGAGTTCGTTGATGTCCTCAGGAATCCGCATGACGGCGGAGGCTTCATCATAGGAATAAAGGGAATAGGTAGCCAGAGTAGGCTCCGTGTCGCCTATGTAGCGAGCCGAGCCAGGAGGAAGCCCCGCCGTCTCCTCAGACACTCCAGAGAAGGGAAGCCGCGAGGTGCGTCTCGTCTTTTTTTTCTCATCCTTGCCAGGCTTGGCCTTCGCCCGGGATCTGTGTTTCATGTCTTTAAGACTATTGCACCGGGCGTTGCGGCGCAAGCCTCGCGACAGTAGTCGCGCGACAGTAGCCTCGCGACACTAGTCGCGGCGCGCAGGTAGCTCGCGCCACCTGCGCGTTGCAATATCAGGCTAAAGCGTGGGCGACGAGGTTCGTCAGCGACTCCACCTTCATCCCCAAATTGTAGTGCTCGTTGAGCTCGGTGAGCTGGGTGTGGCAGTTCTCGCAGGCGGTGCAGATCACGTCGGCCTTTGCCGCCTTGACCTGGTCGGCCTTGACCTTGCCCGACTTCATGCGGAAATCGTATTCGCCGAGGGAGACGAAACCGCCACCGCCGCCGCAGCACCAGTTATCCTCGCGCATCGGCGTGAGCTCGACAAAGTTCTTCGTCAAAGCCCCAATGATGTAGCGCGGTTCCTCGATGACGCCGCCATTGCGGGCCAGCTGGCAGGGATCATGATAGGTAAGCTTACCCTGGAATTTGTCCGGATCGACGGAAATCCGCCCGTCCTTCATGTATCGGGCGATCAGTTCGACGATCGACAGGACCTTGAAGGGATGCTTGCCCGACATGAATTTCATGATACGGGTGGCGGTGCCGCACTCCACGATGACGACTTCCTTGACATTGAGCCGGGTGGCTTCGTCCACGATGCGCTGGGCGATCTTCGATTGCTTTTGCGAATCGCCGAGCCAGGCCGCGAAGTTGACCGCCTCGAAGTAGCTCAAGGTCCAATTTTCCTTCGCCGCGTTCATGATGGCGGCGGCGGGCACGATGGAATGCTTGCCGGATAGTCCGACATAGAGGATGTCGGCATCCTGCACGTTGATAGGAATAGCCTTCCGGCCCTCGGGCGTGGGAGCGAGTTCCTCGACTTCGGATTCGAGATTCCCGAGCGCCTCGATGTAGCTGTCGCTGGTTTCGATATAGGTCTCGCCCTTGGCGATCGACATGTCGGAGAGCATGGCCAGGATCTGCGGTTGCTTCTCGACGCCGATGAGGAGAAGCTTGGCGATGTTCATGACCTGCTGGGTGTCGATGCCGAAAGGGCAGAAGGTGACGCAGCGGCGGCATCCCGTGCATGAAAACGCGGCTTCATAGGCCTTGTCCATGCCGATGTCGTCGAAGGGTATGGTCTCGCCAAGCCAGGGCGCAATCTTTCCCTGAAGCTTGAAATACCGCTTGAAAAGCTTGCGAATGACCTCAGCCCTTCCCACCGGGGTGTACTTGGTTTCGGGCATCGAGGCGTAGACATGGCAGGCTTCGACGCAGAGGCCGCAGCGCGCGCAGGTATCGAGGTAGAGCTTCATGGAGCGATTGAGCTTGGTCTCGAAGAGTTTTTTCAGATAGTTCGTCGTCGGTTCATCCAACATTCATTTCCTCCTCAAGATATTCAGCGGAAGGCTGAAGAATGTGTGAACGATTTTGCTGAAGGGCAGGATGATCATGAAGAGTTCCGCGAATAGGACATGGAGGACGATGAAGTGATAGTGCGATCCATGGAGGACGGTCCGGGGATCGGCGAAGGAGAAGCTGGACAGGATGCCGAAATAGTTGCGGAAATCCGCCTTTGTCATGACAAATCCGTTCGCGGTCCAGGAATTGCCCCAGCTGATCATGTCGCCCAAGAGGAAGGTAAAGAGGAGAAGAAGAAGGAGCAGGTAATCGGCGGGGACCGAAATTTGCCGTTCCTGGCCTTTGAAGCGCCTGAACAGGAAATAGAAGGCCGGCACCGTCACCGATACGCCGACGAATCCCGCGCCCACCATATCCCGGGAAGCCACCGGCATGATGTGGATATTCGGGAAAAGGTCAAGGTGCCCCAGAATGAGGAAGAGGATGCCGACATGGAACCACATCAGGAAGAACCAGAAGACCGGTTGGCGCTTCCTGATCATCGGCATGCCGAAGGTGTCGCCTAAAGCCGCGAGGACTGGCCGCTTCCTCGCGGGGAAGGTCCTCAGGGTAAAGGCGGGCGCCGGCGCGGAGAGCAGGGAGAGGATCTTCCATATGATGCCAACGAACATCGCGATGATGGAGATGTAAACGAAGGGCACCATGATGAAATAGTAGACTTGATCGAGAAAGAGGGCGAAGCCCGTATGCACAACCGCCCGGGATGCCCCGCTGACCGCGGCGATCGTCGTTTGTGGATCCATATGCCGATCCTATTTCTGGCGCTTCACGTAAAAGCGGATGAGCCCCGGTTCCTGTTTCGTCTCGAGCACGGCATTGCCGGTGGACTTCGCCCAGGAAGGAACGTCGGCGAGGGATCCGGGATCGGTGGAGAGCATTTCGACGACATCGCCGACCTTCATTTTGGTGATTTCCATGCTGAGCTTGACGATGGGCATGGGGCAAGCGAGACCTTTGCAATCGAGCGTTTTCGCGACCGTGAATTCTGACATAGGATCCTCCTTAGATGAACAGCTGGACGGCGGATTCCTTCGCTTCGGCGAGGAAAGACGCCACTCCGCACACTTTCAAACCGGGATAGTCGATCATCTCTTCCTTCTTCATTCCCATGAGATCCATCGACATCTCGCAGATGAAAATTTCAACGCCAAGCATCGCCGCCACTTCGAAGAGCTGGTCGAGACTGGCCACGTTCTTCTTTTTCATCAGATCCTTCATCATGGCGGTGCCCATGCCGGCCATGTTCATCTGTGATAGCTTAAGCTTGTTTCGGCCTTTTGGCAGCATGAAGCCGAATATTTTGCCCATGAAGTTCTTCCCGCCCACCTTTTTGGCCGGATCGCGCAGCGCAGCGGTTCCCCAGAAGGTATAGAAGAGGACGACCTTCATTCCCATCGCGGCGGCTCCCGTTGCGATGATCATCGACGCGATGTGCTTGTCCAGATCGCCGGAAAAGACGATCATGGAAAGCTTGTTCTCCATGCCGGGAGCGGAATCCACCTTAGCCTTGAGCTCAGTGAGCTCTTTTTCGATGTCCATAGCTTGTCCTTAGCGAGAATGTTAGTTGCTGCCGGGATGGCAGCCTTCGAGACAATGGAGGAGTTCGGCGAGACGGGGTTGGGTAATGCGGTATACCGCAAAGCCATCTTTGCGGCTGAAATCGACGAGGTCGGCCATGCGGAGAATGCGGAGCTGCTGGGATGCGAGGGGCTGGGGGACATCGAGTCTTTCGGCCAATTCGCTCACGTTCGCCTCTCCATCGAGGAGCTGCGCGATGATCATGAGCCTTAGGGGATGCGCAAGCGCTTTCAGAAGCTCCGACATGGCGGAAGCTCTCGAAATGTCGCTTTTTAAATCAGCCATATTTTCCTGTCTTCACTATAGAAATATTACGATATGACGATATCGAAATATTTCGAGGCGATCATAGTGCTCGCTTCTTTTTGTGTCAATGAGTCGCGGCGCGTACGAGGTTCTCGATAGTGAGACTGATGGCGCCTCTATTGTTCTCGACAAGGCCCGTGATCCACAAGGGACCCTCCTCGAAAAGCAGATGCCTGAATTTTCTGAAGGCTTCAGGGAAGAGCACCGCCTCGAAAATCGCCGTCTCATCCTCGAAGGAGACAAACTCCATGGGTTCTTCGCTGGCGGTGAGAACGGGCTTCGCGGTTATGGGCCAGCCGAGGAGACGGACTCGGCGGCCAACGCTGCGCCGCAGATCGACGGCGCGGTCGCGGGGAGCGGCGAAGGCGCGCGGCCAAAGCTCGAGGGGGTGGGAGTCGAGGGTGGTGCCGAGG
>JBAQLW010000241.1:0-3338 GCA_049302175.1 Rectinemataceae bacterium | reverse complement strand
CTGTAGCGGGCGAGGAAGGGGCTGTCGGTAGGCTGAACGTAGGGCTTCCACTCGGCCCTGCGTCGCGCCAGTTCGGCTTCATCCACGAGGAGGTCGAGCCTCTTGCCGGGGATGTCGATGCTGATCGTGTCGCCTTCGCGCACGAGGGCTATGGGGCCGCCGCCAGCGGCTTCGGGCGAAACGTGGCCGATCGAGGCGCCCCGCGAGGCGCCGGAGAACCTGCCGTCGGTGATGAGGGCCACGGTCTTGTCCATGCCCATGCCCGCCAGGGCAGAGGTGGGGGTGAGCATCTCGCGCATGCCCGGGCCGCCCTTGGGTCCCTCGTAACGGATCACGAGCACGTCGCCGTCGAGGATTTTTCTGGCCTTGATGGCGGCGAAAGCCGCTTCCTCGCTGTCGAATACCCTCGCCGGCCCCTTATGCACCAGCATTTCGGGCGCCACGGCGGCCTGCTTGACGACAGAGCCATCGGGAGCCAGCGTGCCGTGGAGAATCGCGAGGCCTCCCGTCGCGTGATATGGCCTGTCCAAAGGACGGATCACTTCGGCGTTCTTCACCCGCGCGCCAGCGAGGTTTTCCTTCACGGTCTTGCCCGTGACCGTTATCAAATCGTCCTTGAGGAGGCCACCCGCGGCCAACTGGGCCATCAGCGCCTGGACACCGCCCGCCTGATAGAGGTCCTGAATGTGGTGGGAGCCGCCGGGAGACATGGAACAGAGATGGGGCACCTTGCTCCCTATCCTGTTGAAGAGTTCGATGTCGAAATCCACGCCCGCCGCCCAGGCGATGGCGGGAAGATGGAGGGTGGTGTTCGTGGAACCGCCCAGGGCAAGGTCCACTGCCACGGCGTTCTCGAAAGCTTCAGGCGTGAGGATGTCCCTCGGCTTTATGTCCTTCTCGACGAGATGCATGATGGCCCTTCCCGCATCCTTCGCCAAGCGATCACGCGCGGAGTAGACGGCCGGTATCGTGCCGTTGCCTGGCAGGCCGAGGCCCAGGGCCTCCATCATGCAGTTCATCGTGTTGGCGGTGAACATGCCCGAGCAGGAGCCGCAGCCTGGACATGCCGCGTTCTCGACTTCGAGGAGCTCGGCGTCCGTGGCCATCCCCGCGATATGCTTGCCCACGGTCTCGAACACCGTATTGAGGTCGATCTCCTTGCCATTGAGCATTCCCGTCAGCATCGGTCCGCCCGAAATGACAATGGAGGGGATGTTCAGCTTCGCCGCCGCCATGGCCATTCCAGGGATGATCTTGTCGCAGTTCGTCACCATGACGAGGCCGTCAAAGGCATGCCCCTGCGCCATCACCTCGACGGAATCCATGATCAGTTCGCGCGAAGGCAGGGAGAACTTCATGCCGGCATGGTTCATGGCTATGCCGTCGCAGACGCCGATCGTCGGGAACTCGATGGGCAGGCCGCCGGCCGCGTAGATGCCTGCCTTCACCGCTTCCACAATCCGCCGCAGGTGGACATGGCCGGGAATTATCTGATTGTAGGAATTGGCGACCCCTATCCAGGGCCGGGCGATCTCCCAGTCGGTGTAGCCCGCGGCCTTTAGAAGTGCCCGGTGCGGCGCCCTCTCGAGACCAAGTTTCACTCTATCGCTTCTCATCGCTATCGTCTCCCTTAAAAACAAATGGTACTACCTTGGTAGTACCATGTTGTCGAAGTTTTATTCCAAGCGTATACTCTTGTCAAGGTATTCTACAATGGAAAAAAAGAGAGAAGAACTCGTTCGCCGACTACTGGGCATGATCCACGACCCACAGGTTTTCCCTGACGGGAAGCTGCCGCCCGAGCGAGAGCTCGCCCTCCAGCTGGGCATAAGCCGCAACCTCCTGCGCGAGGTGATCATCACCCTCGAAGCCATGGGCTATATCTCCGTACGGGAACGGCAGGGAGCCTTCATCGTCAAGCCCAACCCTGACGATTTTACCGCCAGCCTCAAGCTGGCTTCCTTCTGGCCCGACGACATGCTCATCAATGTGATGGAGATGCGCCTCACCATCGAACCGCCGATCGCTGGTCTCGCCGCGCTGCGGCGCGACGACGGCGAGCTCGCAAAAATGAAGGATTGTGTCACCAAACTCGTCGCCATGCACGACAGCCCCAGCCATGGCGCCTCGAGCGGAGGCCAGTGGGATTCGATGCTCCATATGTTGGTTGTCCACGCCGCCCGCAACCCTCTGCTCGATCGCCTCTACGAAGGTCTGTCCTCGACGATGGACAAGTATATCGTCCTAAGCCGGGTCAAGCTCCTCGCCCTGCCCGACTGGCCGCAGAAAATCATAGCGGAACACTCGGCTCTCGTCGCCGCTATCGAAGCCAAAAACGAGGCCGCTGCCAGGGAAGCCCAGAGCAGGCATCTGGGAAGCGCTCTCGCCATGCTCAAGGAAATCTCAAAATGAACGTGGATCTCATAGCGGCATCCATAGAAGCTTCCGTCGAGCTGGATTTCTCCAAGGCGGGCGGTCCAGGCGGGCAGAATGTCAACAAGGTGAACACCAAGGTGACGGCGCGTATCGCCCTCGACGCCATAGGAGGTTTGAGCGCCACGGAACGGCGACTCATGGCTTCGAAGCTCGCCAATAGAATCACCAATGACGGATTCCTCGCCATCCAGGTGAGCGACGAGCGCACCCAGGGCGCCAACAGGCAGATAGCCTTCGAAAGGCTCCTCTCTCTCATCGTCGCCGCGGCGAAACGCGATCCGCCCCGGATACCCACGAAACCCGGCCGCGCCGCGCGCGAACGGCGCATCGCCTCCAAGAAAGTCCGCGGCCGCACCAAACAGGACAGGCGCGGCCCCCTCGCCGACTGAAAAGTTAAAAAATGGGGTCGGACCCCAAAAATTAACCTAAAAAACAAATATCTGCCATATATTTTTAAATATCTTGAAATAAATGGCAGATATTGTATAATTGAACCATGAGAGTACGATTTCGCAGCTATGCGGCTACCCTTGCGCGAAAAATATCCTTGCCCTACGTCCACATTTTATTCGGAGCGAGACAAACAGGAAAATCAACCCTCATCCAGAGCTTACTTCCAAGCGATGCTACTATTATTAACCTGGCTGACCCGGTGGAACGTGCCAGATTCGCCACAGCCCCAGGATTGTTCACCGATATGTGCAGAGGTCTTAAAGCTAAACCGGAAGGGACCTATGTATTCGTCGATGAGGCGCAGACAATTCCCGCCATCTTCGATGCCGTTCAATACCTTTACGACCAGGACAAAGAGCGCTATCGCTTCATCCTCTGTGGTTCTTCGGCGCGGCGGCTCAGGGAAACCGGCGCCAACCTTTTGCCGGGCAGGAGCATCCGTCATATTC
>JBAQLW010000240.1:0-13869 GCA_049302175.1 Rectinemataceae bacterium | reverse complement strand
AAGGATGCGTACCATCTCCTGCACCTGGAGCTTGTCGGCGCGCGCGCTGCCCGTGACCGCCTTCTTTATGGCGTTCGGCGAGAATTCTGCGAGGGGGACGCCGGCAAGCATGAAGGCGAGCTTTATCACGCCGCGCGCCTCCGCTACCGGCAGGGCAGAGCTGACGTTGCGGAAGAAAAAGAGATCCTCCATGCCGCCGATCGATGGCCTGTATGTGAGCAGCAAAGCGCTGATTTCTGAAAATATCGCGGAAAGACGGGCTTCGGAGGAATCTTTGGAGGAAGTTGTGATGCAGCCATGGGCGAGATATCGCATCTGGCCGCCCTGGTCGACGATCAGGCCGTAGCCCAGGGAAGCGAGGCCGGGATCGATGCCGATGATCACCCGCTCGGGGCGGATTGGCGCCGAATTTTTTTTCCCGGCCAGGGTCATGGCTTATTCTTCTTCGCTGTCGGGAAGTTCCATGTTGTGGTAGACGTTCTGGACATCTTCGTTTTCCTCGAGCCTGTCGATGATCTTCCGTACCTTGCCGGCCGTATCGGGATCGAGATCCATGTAGATGTCGGGAATCATCGAGACTTCGGCGCCAAGGGTGGCGAAATTCTTGGCGTTCATCGCGTTGAGCACGTCCTCGAAGCTCGCGGGATCGGTGTAGACGACAACGGTGCCTTCTTCGCTTATGACATCTTCGGCGCCCGCGTCTATCGCCGCTTCCATGATCTGGTCTTCGGTGTAGACTTCGCCGTCATAGCTCAGGACGCCCCTGCGCTTGAAGAGGCGCGAAACCGAACCCGTTGTTCCAAGGTTGGCACCCGAACGGGTGAGAAGGTTGCGGATTTCGGCCGCCGCGCGGTTCTTGTTGTCAGTGAGGACTTCGATGAGGAGGGCTCCGCCCCCGGGGGCATAGGCCTCATAGGTGAGTTCCTCATAGGTGCTGCCCTCGAGTTCGCCCGTGCCCTTCTTGATGGCGCGGTCGATGTTGTCTTTCGGCATGTTCGCGGCTCTCGCCTTGAGGATCGAGGTGCGCAGGCGCGGATTCATGTCCGGATCGCCGCCGCCCATCCTCGCCGCGATGGAAATTTCCTTTATGAACTTTGTGAAAGCTTGGCCGCGCTTCGCGTCGGCCAGCCCCTTCTTGTGCTTAATGGTCGCCCATTTACTATGACCGGACATAGGATCTCCTTGTTACCAACCCAGCAAATAACGCAAAACAGTAGCATAGCGATGAAACCGCTGTCAACTATACCTTAAGTCTGACAATCGTCTTGCCGTAGCCTCCCTCTTCCGGTCTGGCGAAATGATAGTCCTCCACCGCAGGGTTGGTTTTGAGATAATCCTGTATACCCTTGCCCAATACCCCCTCCCCCGTACCGTGGATTATTGAAAAAAGGCTCAATCCCTGCAGGCTGGCCAGGTCGATCTGCCGCTCAACCGCGGCGAGCGCCTCGACGAGCCTGAAACCGCGAAGGTTGATTTCGAAGCCGGCGCGCGCCAGGCTTTCGTCGCTCTGTCTAGCGAGTTCGATGTCGTAGAGAGGGCTGTCGGTCTTTGCCGCCAGAGCGGGAAGAAGGTCGGCTGTCGAAGCCTTGAGCCGGACCGATCCGATCTCGATGATCCATGTGCCGCCCGAAGCCTTCCTGATGAGTCGAGCGCGTTTCCTTTGGTGTCCATAGAGTACTTCGGCGCCCTCGGTCAGTGTCGGCTGCCCGCTTTTTCCGCCTTGGACCTCCAACGCAGCGCCTGTCTCGCCTGAGCTTTCACCGTCGGACTCAGCCCGGACATCGTTTTCTTCCTTTTCCAGAATGCCATACTGACGCTCGACAGAATCCGAGAGATCGGCGAGGAATTTCTTGACATCCTTGGTCTTGTCGTTGCTCGCTCCCGATTCACGCACCTCGCGTACCAAATTCTCGAGGGTTTTTCGACTCTCGCCAAGGAGGGTTTTGAGTTCGCCGAGACCGTGGCGGCGAAGTTCTGTCTCGCGCTGGCGCACGCGCAGCGCGGCGAGATCGGCCTTACGCTGGTCTTCGGTGGCGGATTTCAGGCGCTTTTTCTGCTCGCGCTCCAAAGATTCGAGTTCCCTGTGTTTTTCGTTGAGGCCGCGGATGAGCTCGCCGATATCTGTCCTTTCGTCGCTGAGGTAGCGCCGCGCCCTCGCCACGATATCCTCCACAAGCCCCGTCTGCGCCGCAATCTCGAGGGCGCGGCTTTCACCGGGAATGCCCATCACGATCCGATAGGTTGGCGCAAGGCGGGTCGGGTCGAATTCCATGGAAGCGTTCAGACAGCCAGGGCGCGTGTACCCATAATTCTTGAGAATACCGTGGTGCGTCGTGGCCATGGTGAGGCAGCCCCTCTCTATGAAGAAATCGAGGAGACCCATGGCGATGGCGCAGCCTTCCTCCGGGTCGGTGCCCGCTCCCAGTTCGTCGAGAAGAACGAGGCTCTCCGGAGTCGCATACTTCACGATCTCGGACATAACCCTCATATGTCCCGAGAAGGTCGAGAGGGATTGATCGATCGACTGCTCGTCGCCGATATCGGCCAGAACGGCGTCGAAGACGGGCAGTTTCGTCCCCGGGGCGGCGGGAAGCCCCATGCCGAACTGATGCATGAGGGCGAAGAGGCCGATAGTCTTCAGTGTCACGGTTTTCCCGCCCGTGTTCGGTCCGGTGACGATGAGGGTGCGCGCCGATTCGGGCATATCGACATCGATCGGAACGGCCTTTTTCCCCAAAAGGGGGTGCCTGGCGCGCCAGATCGTGTACCCCGAATCGCGTATTTCGGGGATGATCAATTCCTCGCGCCGTATCTGGACAGCCCTCGCGAGGCGCTGGTCGAGAAAACCGAGCGCAACCCTGGCATCGGCGATGAGATGCCTGTGCTCTCTGAGCTCAGCAGTAAGATCCTTGAGTATCCTGAAGATCTCCGCCCTGAGCTTCGCTTCGAGCTGAACGAGATCGTTGTTCTTCTCGACGAGGGCTGTCGGCTCGATGAAGACAGTCTGCCCCGTGGACGATACCTCGTGGACAATACCCTTCACTCTGCCGCGGAAATTCGCGCGCACCGCAAGGACAGTGCGACCATCTCGCTGGGTCGGTTCCCCTGACTGGAGGGCCTGGCGGAGGTCGGGATCATTCTTGTAGGAGTCGGCGATCGTCAGAAGATCCCTCGTGGCGCGGGTTATGGCGTCGCGAATCAGCTTGATTTCTGGGAGGTTGCGCATCTCGCCATCAGGTGTCAGTATTTCAAATATGCTTTTGTATACATGCTGAAGTTTGGGCGCTTTCTCGATAAGGCTTAAAGCTTCGGGTACCGCCCATTTTTCCGCGAGCGTCTCGGGATCGAATCCGCCTTCATTCTCAACCGCTTCTACCCGAGACTCCCGCTCGCGGATCGAAACCGTGAAACGCGCCTTGGAGAGGAAGACAAGGAGCTTGTCGAACTCCCTTGCCCAAATCCCGAGCGCGAAGAGTTCCTCGAGCTCGAGGGTGAAGCCTGCGGCGCCGAGATGCTTCAAAGGCATGTCGATGAGAGGGAAAGAAAAGCCGGGAAGTTCGGCAGAGTCGAGGTAATCCACGAGCGCGGCTATCTCAGCCTTGAATCGCTCCAGGACCAGCTTGTCGTCTATAGGAAATGATGAACGAAGGAGTTCTCCCCCCTCCCAGGAAAGGCAATACTCAGCGGTACGCTCGCGCATCCTGAAGAAATCGAGAAGTTTTAGGCTGTGCTCATTTTTCAGGAACATAGTTGAATACTAGAAGAGTTCGTCGTGTTCGTCGAGATCGGCGGAGCCAGAACCACGGATTTTGCTGCGTATCCTACCTGAGAAGCCTCTCTCCTTTCTCCCTGGATCGCGCACACCGGATTTTTTCCAGGCTACAGGCTGCAGAAGCTCTTCCCTGATGCGGAGGTAGCTCTCGTAGCGATCGGGGTGGACTGTGGATTCCTTCACCGCTTCCTTGATGGCGCATCCATCCTCGTCGGTATGGGTGCATCGCGATCCGAAGGCGCAGTCTTCGATGAGAGGGAGCATCTCGGGGAAGCAGGAGGCTAGATCCTCGGCGGGAAGACTACGCAGGGCGAGCCTGCGTATGCCAGGCGTATCGACTATGCGCATATCCCCATCGGCGATGATCATCTCGGCCGTAGTCGTCGTGTGCTTGCCTCTCCTGTATTTTTCGGACACTTCGCCGGTTCGTCGCCCGATTCCCGGTATCAGGCTGTTGAGGAGACTGGACTTCCCCACGCCTGATTGGCCGCCGAAGACACTCAGGTTTCCCGTCAGCAATCCCTGAAGCTCGACTATGCCCTCTCCTGTCTTGGCCGAGGCATGGATGACGGTATAGCCAATATCACTGTAGTTTTTCAGACGCTCCCGCACTTCGGCGGGCAGGCCGAGATCGATCTTGTTGATGACGATGACGAAGGGAACTCGAGCCCACCCGGCCATCACCGCCAGTCTGTCGACAAAGCGGGGGCGGAACGGCGGAAGCATTGGGGACGTGATGCAGAATACCCTGTCGATATTGGCCGCGATCGCCTGTTCCGACCTGCCCTTCTCGTTGTAGCGGCCGAAGGTGTTTTTCCTTTCGTGCAGTTTTGATACAAGCCCATTGCTCGCTTCGGTCGGGACGACATCCACCACGTCGCCGACCGCAAGCCCGTTGTACTGCCCCTCATGAGCCTTGATCCTTTTCCCCTTTATCGAACAGAGGCGCAGGAGACCGTCATCGCAGAGCACCCTGGCCGTATTGTTCGTAGAAAAGAGCACGGTGCCTGTCACGCTTTAGTCCTCTTCATCTTACAGGAGTTCTGGCGGCAATAGATCGAAACGTTCTGCCCACTTCGCATATGAGGCATCGAAAGGTGGATCGCCGGTAAGCATAAAGCGGCCTTTCTCACCCGTGGATTTCATACTCCCATCCGCCTCTTCGAGCCCATCGACGATCTGGACCAGCCGCCTGGCCACTCCGATGCGCGAATCGACGATTTCGAAGTTCTTGGCGCCCAACGCCTTCGCGCATTCGGCGATATCTTTTTCGAGGTGGAGAAAATGCGTACAGGCAAGAACGATCCTGTCGACACCCTGTTCGATAAGGCCGCGCAGATAGGGTTCGACGGCGGAGCGCCTTTCCCGGGCGCTCGAAGCAAGATAGCGATGTTCTACGAAAGCCACAAGGTCCTGTGCCGGCAGCTTCACTACCTCGACATCCGCAGCGTACCTGGCGATGAGATCGTCGATGTATGGATCGATAACGGTCCGCTCGGTGGCTATGACGCCTATCCGTCCCGAAAGCGTGCTCGCGGCCGCGGGTTTGATGGCGGGAACGGTTCCTATTATCGGAAAATCAGGATGGGCTCTGCGCAAAATCTCAAGGCCGATCTGGCTTGCGGTATTGCAGGCTATGACGAGGGCCGAAGGTAGAAACCTGGCCCTCAGGCGCCGCACTCGGTCGAGTAGTATCTCCTCAAGCTGTAGGGGCGTCTTGGTGCCATACGGAAAGCCCGCATCATCGGCGATATAATGAAGGGTTGTTCCCGGCAGGAGGCTTCTTGCTTGGGCAAGATAGGGCAGACCTCCAACGCCCGAATCAAAAAAAACAATGCAGCCGCTTGAATTCATCGATGTCACTTTTTGAAAAGGCTATCGAAAGCGGATTTAGCCGCATCGATTTTATTGCGTGATTCAATCCTTCCGGCATGAATGGCGCTGAAACGGGAGTCCGCTGAAAACCACTCGCAGAAATTCCGCTTTTCCTTGTCGGCAACGGGGGCGTCGATGGTTTCGCGGCAATCCCAGTGGGCTCCGGCCAAGTAGAAGGTACACATGGCGCATACGTGAAGGTCTTTGCCGCAGGTGGTGCAGGTTTCGGAAAATCCGATTTTATGCCCAGCCGGCAGGGCGTCCCCGCAAAAATAGCACATGCGATATACTATACCCGCAACGCGACCAGATTCAAGCGCAGGCAAAAGCCCGAGTTCGCTGGGCAAGGGTGGCGCCCGCCGCCGCGCCCTTGCCCGGGAGACGGCGATAGTGTAGTCTGTGATCATGTATAGTAGGTTGCCCTGCAGCGTTTCGGGCTGCAAGGAAAACGCCTTTTCGGGAAGCTCCCTGTGTCGACTCCATCACCCTGAGCCGCAGGATGCTGTCAAAGCCCTTGTCGCTGCTATCGCCGCGGATCACAACGCCATCAATATTGATTTTTCCGATATATCGCTCTCTGTGGCGGATTTTTCCCGCACCCGTTTTGTCGGCTGCCGATTCAGAAAAGCCGCCTTCTCCCATACTATGTTCACGGGCGCCTCGTTTCGCCTCTGCTTCTTCGACACGGCCACCCTCAATTCCTGCGATTTTTCGGGCGTGGACATGGACTTCTGCTCTTTTGGCGATGTCGACATCTTCGACTGCAGCTTCGAGAATTCAGAGCTCATCCATGTAAGCTTCAACGGCTCAAGGATTCGGGAGAGCACTTTGTCGAGTTCGAACCTCTATGACTCGCGCTTTATCCTCTCCGATATCGAGAACAGCCGCTTCGACGACTGTGATTTCAAGCGTGTCTACTTCATGCCGAGAAAGAGCGAATCGGTGTCGACGATAGGATCGAATATTGCCGATGCGGTGAAGGATCTGGAGCATCTCTACCTATGAAGATATACCAGCACTACTCCATATACGGCTTTTCCAACGCCTATATAATCGGCAATGAGGAAAGCAATACCGCAATCATCGTCGACCCCGCTGAAGTGACGACGATGATGATCGATCAGCTGGAAAATCATGCCTATTCATTGAAAGCCGTCCTTATAACCCACAACCACGTCCATCACTGCCGGGGATTGAAAACCCTGTTACGGATCTATGAGCCGACGGTTTTCGCTTCCAACACGAAGATTTTCGGTATTGCCTGCAGAAAGGTCCGCGATCAAGACATCTTCACCCAGGCGGGATTCGAGATCAAAGCCATAGCCGTGCCGGGGCACTCGCAGGATTCCATCGTCTACAGCATCGGTGAGTGTCTCTTCACCGGCGACTCCCTCCATGCTGGAGTGATCGGAAAGACTACATCGTCCTTCAATGCCCATGCCCTTCTCGAACGCCTGAAGAAAAAGCTTTCGGGGCTGCCCGAAGACACGATGATTTTCCCGGGACACGGACCGCCCTCTCCCCTGGGCACAGAGAGGAAATTCAATCTTGGCTTGAGACAGGAATTCGCGGAAAATCTTCATCCATCCTACGATTTCTTCGTCTAACCCTGCCGCGCGCGGCGCTCAAATCTCCGCGATGTTCTCCAAGGCAAGGTAGCGGCGCGCCATTTTTCCCCAATGACCCAACCCCATGACGAGGTGGTTGCCCAAGGGCGATTCGAGCAGTTTTATGATATCGCTGTTTTCAAGCTCTACGATAGCCTGTGTCCTGCACAAGCCCTCGTCGGAGGGACATCCTACGATAAAACCTTCGGCTATCCAAGCCTTGTCGAGTCCGATCCCGCCGATGCGGATCAGCGTGACGGGACCTGGAGCGAAACTGCCGGCGACGGCCACGCCGAGCCCCGACTCAAAATGGCTACGAATGCCATATCCCGAGAGAAGTGACCGGGGTACGGTGCAATGGGCAAGGATAAGCCTCCCCTTGAGATCGCCCTGGCCTGTGCATATCTCAGAGGGGTTGGCCATCCATCCGGGCATCCCCGAGAGGAGGCGCGCCCAGCGCAGCCCCACTATCGAGGGTATGTCGCCTTCGCAGCCTGCATCGATCCCCTCATCGGCCAACTGAGAAAGGGCGAAGCAGCCTGTCGATCCGTCGAAGCCGAGTATGTCGAAACATCGCAGCGTGAGGGCGTCGAGCCTTCGCTCGGCTGTGATGCCCCTGAGCGCCCTGTAGACAGTGTCGGATTTATACATATCCTCGTTCGCCGGTTCCATTCTGCAGCAGGCATGTTCGAGAAATGCAGACGCCTGCTCCCCTAGCCCACCCGGCTCCCCAGACTCGCCAGACTTCCACTCCTCGCCAGCCTTGTCCCCCTTGCGCAATTCCTCTATGGCATTCCTCAAATCGCCGATTGGGATGGATTCGAGTCTGGGTCCCCAGGCCGTGGCCATGGCAGCTGCTGTCTGGCTGGAAGCGACGAGCCAGTTCGAAGCTTCACCCACAGCCCCAATTCTCGATCCACGCATCGAGGCGACAGCCCTGACCAGGTCTGCGGCTTCCCGGATCGCTTCGCGCGCCGCGACATCTGCGGCGGAGTGTATCTGGATGACGAGGGCGGAACCGCCGTCCTGCCTAGCCCGCGCGGCGATCTCGAGAGCGGCGGGCAGTGAATTGTGATGGGTATGAGTGAGAAGCACGAGGGGGAAAGGCTTGTTCGAGAGGGGCGACGGCAATTTTGAGAGGTATTCGAGGACAATGCCTTCCGTCCCGCCCGTGAGGATGAAAAAGAAAGGAGGATAGGCGGCGGATGGATCCAGGTCCATTTCGATCCGGTTCCCGCCGAGCTCGGATAAAAGGGGCTCGAAAGAGGAGAAAATCGCTTCGACTGCGCGGCGGTCATGAAGAATCGAGGAGACGACTGCAAAGGAAAAGACACTCATCGCCATCACTCCTTGGGGAAACTCAAGCCGTGGCGAGAGGGCTTCGCCACGGCAAGGCTGCGGCATTCAATCTACCAAATTCTTTCGGCGCGGAACAGGCGTTCTTTCGATGGAAACGCGTCCTGGGCGGCGATGATGGCAAGCTCAGGGGATCGATTCTCCGACGTCAACTCGAAAACCTTGTGAACGGTGCATGCCATGCGCTCGAGCGAGAGGATGGGATCCTTCGTTTCCAGATAATTGCCGAGGAAGAGAGCGCAAGCCAGATCGCCGCCGCCGTGCGGGGTCCTGGGAAAGGCATAGAGGGGCGTTCTCACGAGGTATGCCTCGTCGCCGAACGAGAGAATTGTGCCGGTTGTCGGTTCGGGCGGACCTTCGTTCCCAAAGCTTGTGATGAGAATGATGGAAGGACCCTTGGCATGGAGGATGGAGAGGGCTTTTCTTGCCTCATCGAGCCCTCCGATAGGCATTCCCGACAAGGCTTCGGCCTCGAATAGATTGGGCTTTATGATTGAAGCCTCACGCAGCGCCCTTGTGGCGAAGAACTCCGGAATATCCTGCCTTACGTAGAGCCCTCGTTCGGAATCCCCCATGACAGGATCGCAGCAATAGACCGCTCCGGGATTGAGACTCTTCAGGGCGGCGACAATGTCAAGGATGGCTTCTCCTACTTCCATGCTTCCGAGATACCCCGAAAGCACTGCATCGCATGCCGAGGCAGGTCCAAGCTCCTCCAGTCCTTTCCAGAGGTCGGCGACATGATCTCCGGGAAAGACCCTGCCCTTCCATGCCCCATAGCCCGGATGATTCGAGAACTGAACCGTGTTGATCGGCCAAACCTCAAAGCCCATGCGCTGCAGGGGAAAAACCGAAGCGCTGTTCCCCACATGTCCGTAGACGACGTGGGATTGAATGGAGAGCACAGTCCTCATTGATTGACTCCATCGCTCAGGGAATAGCGCTTGTCCATTTCCACCAGCGCGTCGACAAGTATCCTGTTGAGAAGATCGAGGCCTCGTCCGTCGAGCCTGATATGCCCTTCCGACCTGGAGAAGCGTTCGCTCCATTTTAGCATGGTACCTGCCAGCAGATCGTGGGCCGCAAGACCGAAACGGGACTTGAAGCGATTCTCGTCAAGACCGATCGAACAACGCAGACCCATCATGATCATCTCGAAGGCCGAATCCTTGGCCTCTATCCAGTCGAATTTGGCGGCGTCATCGGGATTCTCCAGCCAGTCAGCAAGATTCTTGCCCTCCTCGACCCTTAGGGCGCGGCGTTCGGCTCCGTCCGCCTTCGCCGCATGAGCGGCACTGTCGACGATGAGCGTGGAAACCGCGCCGCTCCCGATGCCCAGATAGGAGTTCATGGACCAATATGCCATGTTGTGAAGGCATTCGCGGCCCGGTTTTGCGTAATTCGAGACTTCATAGCGTCCGTAACCCAGGCTCTCCAGGGATTTCTCCGCCGCGCTCCGTTCATCGAACGCCGCGTCGTCATCGGCGGGGAGGATAGCCCCCTCATCCAGTCGCGTTTTGATGAGGGTACCCTCCTCGACGACGAGATCATAGATGGAGATATGCTCGACGCCGCTGCCGGCCAGGTATTCCACGGTTTCAGAGAGCGAGGGGGAACTCGCCGAGTCATGAAGGCTGGCTTCTCCCTTTGCGGCACGGGGCAAAGCCGTGATGAGGTCGGCCGACACTGCCAAACCCGAGTCAATGGCCAGGGCGACTGCCCTGCGGTTGTCGGCCGACCTCGCTCCCCTCCCCAGGATCTTGAGTTCACCGTCGTCCATGCTCTGGATGCCGATGCTGACTCTCGTCACTCCATTGTCAATCATGGTTTTGAGCTTGAAGGGGCTCAGGGATTCTGGATTGGCCTCCACGGTCCATTCGCGCACAGAATTTCCTGTTATCGAACGCAGGCCCCGGATCAGCGAATCGAAGATTTCATCATCGAGCGTAGTGGGTGTGCCTCCGCCGATGTAGATCGTTTCGAAGGATTCGGTCATGCCTGCGCCCACCTTTTCGACACGGGCGAGGAGCTTTGCCACATAGGCAGCCCTCAGCTCAAGACTGTGCCGATCCCGGGGATACGAGTGGAAATCGCAATAGGCACAGCGGGAAGCGCAAAAAGGAACATGAACATAGAGGGAGCGAGGCGCTTCGAAGGCCGTACCCTCCCCTGAAAAAACGGCGGCAAAAGTCATGGTATCTTCAGGCGGTTTGGAGGCCAGCAGATGGCAACTACGCGACCTACGATCCTTTCGGAACCGATCGGACCCCAGAGGGCGGCACCGGCGAGAAGGGATCTGTCATCACAGGCGACGAAATACTGGTTTGCGGCCAGGGTTTGCTCGCCGGCATAGCCGACGGTGGTCGAGACTCGCGGATCAGATACGATACCCGAGAGCGCGTAGCTTCCCTTGGCAAGGGCAAACTCGTTCGAAAACGTGCTGGTCCCTGCTGGGCGCACCTCGTAGATGGCACTCTTCCGTCGTATCGTGTCCCCCGGCAGCCCTATGAGCCTGTAAACGCCAGGGGAAGCGGCATCGCCGCCATACCGGGATCCCATGGGGGAGTAGTACTGGAAGGTAAAAAACCTGGCCACGCTGTCCCAGGCAAGAAACCAGGGGCTCTCCGTGGGGAAGGGATCGGGGCTCACAATCACCATTTCACCCCGTTCCATGTCGGTGATCCTGGGCAGCTTCCCGAATATCGTGACCGCTCCGACAGGGAGGGGGAAGGACACTATTCTGTCGCCCGGGACAAGGGTCGGCTGCATCGAAGTCGTTCCGACCCGATATGTCTGGATGAGAAGTGCCCGCACGAGGCTGACGACGAGAAGGACACGCAGGACCTTTCCCAGAGCCCTCATCCTTTTTCTTGCCGCCATCACTTTTTCTGTATAGGAACGATGTCTGGAGAAAAGTGGCATAGCACCCCCGAACGAACCAGGGATCAGCGGATGCGGCCCGCCCGGCCCAAGGGCCAATATATGAACAGAGCCCGGCCAAGCACCCTGTTTACACTGACTGGACCGAAATACCGAGCATCGCGTGAATTGTCGCGGTTATCGCCCATCGGGAAGATCCGCCCTTCGGGGATATGCCAACCCAGGGCATAGCGCCTGGATGAAGCGGCGATGCGGGCGTCGGAAGGATTGATGTCTTTCAGGACGGAAACCCGTTTCATGTCGTAGCCGAACCCGTCCTTGTAAGCCGACTGCAGATTGGCCGATCCTGCCGTCGCCGGCAGGAGGAGCCCTGCCTCCTGGTAGGCCGAGGCGAGTCCGGCAGCTTCGATAGCCTTGTAGTCGTCTTTCGCCACCGCCCGTTCGGCCTTGAAGGGCAACCCCAGCTCCGCCATCAGCTTCGCTTCGCCATACCAGGAAGAAGATCCTTCTGGTTTGATGAGAACCTCACCCCTCTTCACGCCGATCCTGTCGCCGGAAAAGCCTACAGCCCTCTTGATGAGATAGTGAACCCTCTGTTCGCCGTTCTCATCCCTGTCGATATCGACGAGGGTGAGGGTGAGCATGTAAATCATCTGTTGGACTATCGTGAATACAGGTCCTTTTGAGAGATAGGTGGGATTCTCGAAGACGATGATCTGCCCGCGCTGCGGCTTTGCGGCGCCGGGAAGCTTGGCCACGCCGGGCAGGAGCTCCGGGCCGTAGGAAAGCTTGTCGACGAAAATCATGTCGCCGATCTTCAGGGTATTCACCATGGATTCGGAAGGAATCTGGTAATTCTGGAAGACATATTGATTGATGACAAGGACGACGCAGGCTGCCCAGAGGATGGCCATAAGCCAGTCCACGACGACATTCCTTTTCTGCTGCTTCATCTTCTCCTTGAGCCGTTTCTTGAGACGGCGCGTGAGAAGCGACTCGGTGAAAGTCTGGAGAATGTCGACGAAATCGGCGCCCTTGCCTGCCTGCTTGGTCATCGTGAACCACAGTACCATGTTCGCATAGCGTTGACAAGGTCCAGACGCATCCTATACCCTTTCCTCAATGAAGGAAGAGAAGAAGATAACACAGTCCGACATAGATCAGGCCTCCGTCCGATTGCATCCAATCGCGGGAGTAGCTCCGCGCGTCTACCTGCCCGCGACCTATGCCATTCTCGCCATTGTCCTCCTCTTCCTCCTTGGATTCCTTCCAGGAATCAGAAAGAATGGCAGTTACCTCGTCTTCGAAGGCTTCCCCGCAAAATCCGCGGTTTACGTCGACGAAGCCTATAGAGGGAGTACGGAACAGCTTATTTACCTGCCCTCCGGCGAGCACTCGATCAGTATCGGGCACGAGGGCTTCGCCTCGGAAGACAGAAACATCAAGGTCGGCGGCCGGCTCTTCGGAAGCCTCCTCTTCCCCCGCCGCGAAAAGGTTGTCTTCAGCCTCGAGGCCGACAAACCGGGAGAATACCTACTTTCCGCTTACGGGGAGTACGCATCCTGGTCTCTCGCTGGCAAGCCCAGCGCCCTTTACCAGATTCCCATGGTTCTCTCCGATGCGGTGGCCGCCCTCGGACCCCCTGTACTGGGGCGAAGTGACGGCGCCGAACCCGGATCCATCCTGCCCGAAGCCAAAGGCTTCGCCGCTGATCTTCTTTCGGCGACGGCATCGGCCGAATCGGCCAGGGATGGGTTGAGAGCCGCGATCCTCGTTGCGGGGGCAGGTCTTCCCGGCCCGCTTTCCCTGGTGTCGGCGGCGCGAACAGCGCTCTCCGCCCTCTGTTCCGAAAGAGCCGGCGCGGTCTGGCTACAGGATATCCTCCTTAAAAAAGGCTCGGCCGCCGCGGCCGCTGCCCCTTCCCTGTCGGCCATCGCCGCGACGATCTCCAGGGACGCTTCCGATTTTTCGCCCGAGGAAAGCGCCAGGGCATCGAAGCCGCGCGGATCGATCAGGCTCGGAACCCATGACTATCAGCTTTTCAGCGCAGGTTCGCTCGCTCTGGGAGGAGAAGCGCCTTCAGGGTCCCTCGCAGGCTACGAGCTTGAACTCCCCGGTTTCGGAATTGCGCGAAGCGAAGTGACGAATCGGCAATGGTCGGCCTTCCTGGACGCCAATCCATACTGGAGACCCGAGAACAGGACGGCGTTGACCGAGGCGGGCCTCGCCGATGATTCCTATCTTGCCGACTGGGACCAGGCTTCCGTTTCCGCATCCGAGGGCGACAAGCCTGTGACGGGAGTATCATGGGCCGCGGCCATGGCATACTGCGACTGGCTGTCCTCATCGGCCGGCTCCGCATGGACGGTACGCCTGCCC
>JBAQLW010000239.1:0-11953 GCA_049302175.1 Rectinemataceae bacterium | reverse complement strand
TGAAGAAGCGCCTGACCATGCCATTCTCGCCTGCCCGCCCGGAAACCTTCCGGTTTCCGGCGGCCTTGGCCGCGGCATACTTGAAAAGCGTTGCCGAGGAGGGCAGCGCAAGATCGGCGCTCGCTATCATGGAGGCGTATTCGCCCTGCCTGCCCGCAGCGCGAAAATCGGAGTCGCGCAGGAAGCATACCTGGTGATTGGCATCGTCGTCCCAGGCAGAAGCCAGGGCGACAATCTGTCTTTCTGTGGGAAAATCCAGCCGCACTCCATCCACGACGGCGCTCGTTATCTCAATAGTGTCCATGCGGCCTTTTCCATAAGAATAGTTTTCACCGCCGCCAGGGCGAAGAGGGCTGCAGTCTCTGTCCTCAATATCGTGCCTTCAATATGCGCCACCTTGAATCCCATAGCCAGGAAGGCTTCGGTCTCATCGGGAGCGAAACCGCCCTCGGGACCTATGAGGATGACGGTTGGCAATGTCTTACCGGCACAATACTCATGCAGGCTCAGCGTCGCGAGGGGAAGCTCATGGAAAATGAGCCGGAGCGAACCATCGGCTGGGAAGCCTTCGGCAGACAGGCGGAGATCGAGATCGGCGATCGTAGTCGTGGGGAATATCTTCGTCGCCGTAGTCGATCCCGACTGCTGGAGAGCCTCTCTGACGATTGTGCGCCGTCGTTCCAGTTTGTCGGACCGATCCCTTTCATTCAGTTCGCGCGCGACACAGTGCCGCGTCTGTATGGGGAATATCGCTTCGACACCGGCCTCTACGGCCTGGCGCACGATGAGATCCAGTTTCGGTCCCTTGGGAAGGGCCTGGACGAGAGCCAGGCGGAGAGGGGCTAAAGGCGGCTGGAGGCTGGCCGATACGATCCCTTTCGCCGTGAGGGCATCAGGTTCAGCCACTCCGGCTGTGGCGACAAGGCTTATGACGAGTTCAGGCCCCGTCGATGCGATCGTGCAGAGGAAAGCATGCCCCGCTTCATCGATCGCGGGGAATGCATCGCCCTTCCCCATTTTCAGAACGCGCAGAAGGTAGCGCGATGTCCTTCCATCGAGGGTGAGACGTTTTTCTCCACCCTTGTCGCCAGGCAGCACAAGTTGTCGCATGGCAGGTCCTATCGTGTGGGGAGCGGGTCCGCGACCAGTCCAGGAGCCGATTCCGTGCCCGCCGCCGGAACTGGAGCCGACGCTGTCACTTGGCTCAAGGTCTTGCTGTTCAGAAGAAGATCATCGAAATCGGAATCCAGGATAACTTCAATGGCCTTGTTCAGCTGGCTGTCGAATTCCAGGTCGTAAACACGCGAAGGCTGGGCTCTTTCGAGTTCATCGCGCAGGAGCCTGTCGATGTATTCCTCGGGGAGCGAAGA
The DNA here is from genome assembly GCA_049302175.1 of Rectinemataceae bacterium. Taxonomy (GTDB): domain Bacteria; phylum Spirochaetota; class Spirochaetia; order Treponematales; family Rectinemataceae; genus CAYXUF01. The sequence continues at coordinate 10,583 of JBAQLW010000239.1, read as the reverse complement.
GCCCGAAGCGACGATCTCCTTCGCCTTCGCCCCGCGCAGGAGCCGATCCGCTCCGGGATTGGCTTTGGCGAACGCCTGGAGGATCCCCGAATCATAGAGCTTCTCAAGATCCTCAAATTGGGCTTCGGTGAAATCCCAGTCGGGAACGAGGATGTCGGGCTCTATGCCTGTTTTGTCGATATTGACGCCTGAAGGCGTATAGTAACGCGCCATCGTGAGCTTGAATCCTGTCGTGTCAAGGGGGAATATCTGCTGCACCGAGCCTTTGCCGTAGGTTTTTTCCCCGAGGAGGAGGGCTCGCCTGAGGTCCTTCATCGCTCCCGCGAAAATCTCCGAAGCCGAGGCCGATCCCCTGTTGACGAGTACGATCATCCTCGTGGAGGCGGTCAGGGACAGGGCCGCATCCGTTTTGTATTCATTGTTTTCCTGACTGTTGCGACCCTTGGTTGAGACAATGATGCCGGAATCGAGGAAGAGGTCGCTGACATCGACGACGGAACTGAGAAGGCCTCCCGGGTTGGAGCGCACATCGACGATGAGATGCGTCATTCCCTGTCCGGCCATCTGGACGAGAGCATCTTCCATGCGTTCCGCCGTCTGGGGTATCCACTCGATGATGCGAAGATAGCCTATGACGGCTCCATCTTTCCTTATTATTCCCGTCTTGATGGCCGGGATTTCGATGGTGGCGCGGACAAACTCTATCTCGAAATCGTAGGACGTCCCTCGCCTGAAACTCAGGACTACCTTCGTTCCCTCGGGCCCCCTGATTTTGGCCGAAGCCTGGTCGACTGTCATGCCGGCCGTACTTTCGCCGTCGATCTTCATGATCAGGTCGCCAGGGAGAATGCCTTGCTTCCAGCCCGGCGTATCCTCTATGGGCGACACCACTTCGACAAAGTTCGGCGCTCCCTCGGCCGAATTCCCCGGAACCTTGGAGATGTACAGGCCCACGCCGGCGTACTTGCCGTCGGTGTCGCGCATCAGGTCGGAAAGCATGGCTTCGTCGAGGAAGGTGGAGTGCGGGTCGCCGACAGCCTCGAACATACCCTTCATCGCCCCTTCATAGAGCTTGGCCGGATCGACTTCATCGACATAGTTCTGGAAAATGAACTGATAAATGCTCTGAATAAGCTGGGAGTAGCGCTTCGCCTCGTCATCCGACTGCTTTGCAGTCTGGGCGACTGCCTCGGGAACTGAGATGACGAAAAAACAGAGAGAAAGCGCGATTATGCCCGCGAGGCCCCAGGCGAGTGTGGAACGGCGCGGACCTGCTTTGAAACTAATCATGATGGAACTATCCTCGTTCGGCGGCCTGCGCGTCAATCCTGGCGACGCTTCCTCGAGCCGAAATATCATTATAGTACAGCCTGCCGAGCCTGTGAACATCCCCAATCTCTTGACCCGAGAAGGTGCAGCCCACTAGACTGGAGTCCGTATGAGAAAGGCACGATTCCTGGCAGGCAGCGTTGCATCGCTGGTAAAACCGCTATTCCTTGGCAGCGTCGCCGTAGGCCTCGGACTCTCGGATTCAGGCGGCTTCGCGTCGTCCTTTCTCCGTTATCTGATATTCCCCCAGCTTCTGCCAGCCATCTGCCTCTTCTTTCTCTTCCTGGACGAGGGAAAATACAGCCCATTTAGGCCCCTTGTGGCTCTCTTCGAGATCGGCTCCCTGCTTTTCCTAGCGCTCTCGCTACTGTCGGCGGGGCGGAACCTGCAGAAGCTCATGGTGTCAGCCGCCAGTTTCCAAGGCCTGTCCGGAACCGCCATCGCCTTTTTCGTCGTTTTCCTCATAGATATATTCTGTGGAGCGATCCTCATCCCAGGTGCCGGCGGCAACATGACAACCGCTGACAAGGAGCAATGATGGCCGCAATGCTCGAATTTCCAGCGTGGCTGAAGCCAGAAATCATCCCCGGCCTGCCCTTCAGGTGGTACGGTCTGATGTACATCCTCGCCTTCGGCACAGCCTGGTTCCTCTTCAGGGTGGAATCGAAACGGCTGGGGAAGCCATGGTCGGAGGACCTGGCCGCCAACTTTTTCCTCTGGGCCATCGTTGGGGTCCTCTTCGGCGGCAGGCTGGCCGGAACCCTCATATACGAACCCACCGACTATTATTGGCGGCATCCCTGGTTTATCTTCTGGCCCTTCGACGAGACGGGGCGCTTTGTCGGCTATCAGGGCATGTCCTTCCATGGAGGGCTGGCCGGCGTCATCGGGGCCACCCTCGTCTGGTGCAGGGTTCACAAGGAAAACTGGCTCGCCTGGGCTGACATAATCGCCATGGCCACCCCTCTCGGCTATACCTTCGGACGTCTCGGCAACTTCATAAATGGCGAGCTCTGGGGTAAGATCACCGCCAAGCCTTGGGGCATGGTTTTCCCCTACGCGGAACGATTCTCGGCCAGGGAAACCTGGGTCCAGGATTTCGCCGCGAAAGTGGGCATTACGCTCAATTCCATGAACGACGCAGTCAACCTTCCGCGCCATCCATCCCAACTCTATGAAGCCATATTCGAAGGGCTTGCCCTATGGCTGGTCCTGTGGCTCATCGTCCGCAAGCGGCGTCCCTACGAAGGCTTTGCCACCGGCGTCTATATCGTGGGTTACGGCCTCATCCGCTTTGTCATCGAATATTTCCGGGAGCCCGACGCGGGACTCGGCTATATCATCAAGTTCGGCGCGCCCGATGCCCCGACCTATACCTTCACTACCTTCCTCAACCTGTCCATGGGGCAGATCCTCTGCATTTTCATGGTAGTGGGGGGTCTCGGCTTCCTGATGCTGACGAAGCGCCTGGAAGGGCGGCGCGCCGAAGAAGTCCAAAGGTCAGCGTCCAAGATGTCGGCGAGAAAACTGAGGAAGAAAATCAAATGAGGCCAAGGGGGCTGTCATGATCGTTACCCTCGTCCAGATGAACTCCATCATCGGCGATTTTACGGGCAACGCCCGCAGGATTGTCGAGCTGGTGAACAAGGCCCGTTCGAGCCAGGCTTCATCGGGAGGCTCGGTTCGCGGCTCTTCGGCTGGCTCGCCTTCTGGCGCCGATCTCTTCGTATTTCCAGAGCTGGCCCTCTGCGGCTATCCGCCCATGGACCTCCTCGACCAGGATGCCTTCGTCGAAGGCAGCTTGTCGGCGCTGCGCCGTCTGCAAAAAGAACTCCCCGGATCCACAGCCGTCGCCCTGGGCTATGTCGACCGGAACCGTTCAGGATCGGGCCGCGCCCTCGTCAATGCCTTCTCCGTCATTGCCGGGGGGAAGATTGTCTTTACCCAGGAGAAAACCCTTCTGCCCACCTACGATGTATTTGACGAGGCCCGATATTTCGAGCCGGGTAGGGCGAGAAAGGTCTTTACCCCGCCCTTCGGACGGATCGGCTTCGCGATATGCGAGGATTTCTGGTGGGAAGCGCCCCCCTCTCCCTCCTTCAAATACGCCCTCGACCCGGTGAAAGAACTTCTCGACGCTGACATAGACATCCTCATCGTGCCCTCGGCTTCCCCCTTCGTGGCCGGTAAGCTTACGACAAGGCTCTTGCTCGCCAGGGGAAGGGCTCGCGAGGGGCATATTCCTGTCCTGTACTGCAACGCGGTCGGCGCCAACGATTCCCTCGTTTTCGACGGACGTTCCTTCGCCGTGTCGCCTGAAGGCGCGACGATCGCCCTGTGCGGCTGGGAGGAAGAATTCCTCAGTTACGACACGGCATCCATGGCGACCGAACTCAAGGCCTCCGACGGTCTTACGACGGTGAATTCGACAATGGGCGGCATGGAAACCGAAGAGGCTGTCGACGAGATCCACCAGGCCCTCGTCGTCGGGATACGCGACTACATGAAAAAATCGGGTTTTTCGAAAGCCTGTCTCGGACTCTCGGGCGGCATAGACTCGGCCATTGTCGCCGTCCTGGCCGCGGAAGCCCTGGGGCCTGAGAACATCACCTGCATCGCCATGCCAAGCCGCTTTTCGAGCCAGGGTTCCCTCGACGATTCGATAGAACTCTGCCGGCGCGTCGGCATCCGCCTCGAGCGCCTCTCCATCGAGGCTCCCTTTAGCGCCTACCTCGACCTCCTCGCCGTACCCTTCGCAGGCAGGCCTTTCGATCTTGCCGAGGAAAATCTCCAGGCGAGGATCAGGGGCGCCCTCCTCATGGCATGGTCGAACAAATTCAACGCGATTCTGCTCACGACGGGCAACAAGAGCGAAATCGCCGCCGGCTACTGCACGCTCTACGGCGACATGTGCGGAGCCTTGGCCCCCATCGGCGACCTCTACAAGACCGAAGTGTACAAGCTCGCCGCCCAGCTCAACAGACTGGCCTCGGCGGCTGGAAAGCCCGAGCCCATTCCCCTTCCGATCATCGAGAAAGCGCCCAGCGCCGAGCTGAGGCACAACCAGAAGGACCAGGACAGCCTACCCGAATACGAGCTTCTGGACGCCATCCTGCGGTTGTATATAGAAGAGAATGCCTCGGCCGAGGAAATCGGCGCCAAGGGCTTCGACAGGGACCTCGTGCGCAAGGTGCTGGGCTTGACGGCCAAGGCCGAGTACAAGCGGCGACAGGCCGCTCCTGTTATAAAGGTGTCGAAGCGGGCCTTCGGCATCGGCCGGCGCCTGCCCCTCGCTCGCCACATCCATGAGATGGACGACTAGAGGGCTTGCTGGATCCCGATATCCTGCGGACGGTTCGAGATGATGCCCGCAGCGCCGAAGGCGAGGAGCCGCTCGGCATCGGCCCTGGTATCGACCGTCCAGGGAAGGACGGGGGGACGCAGGGACGAAAAAAGCCTTCTGCGCTTCAGGAGCCCCTGCTCGGGCTTCAGCACGTCGACATTCCCTATCCATCTGCCCTCGCCCCGCCTGAGAAACCAGTACAGCTCCGTCGATCTGCTCCAGATTATGGCCGTGGGTACGCCGGGCGAAAAAGCTTTGAACCTGCGCAGCGCGAAGGGATTGAAGGAAGAAACGAGGCAGCGTCCTTCCATGTGATGGTCGGCGACCGCTGCGGCGAGCAGTCTTTCGAGTCCAGCGTCAGCCACCGTCCTGCTTTTTATCTCTATGTCGAAATACTGGGTCGGGCCGAATTCCTCCAGCACGGCCTCGAGAAGGGGCATGCGTTCGCCTGAGTAGGCGGGATCCTTCCATGAACCTATATCGAGGGCGGAAAGTGCGGTGGAGTCCGAGCCTTCGATGAAGAGTGCCCCCCCTGGGCCTGTCCCTATCCGCCCTGTCGTGTCGTCGTGAAAGACGATGAGCTTCCCATCCTTTGTCAGATGGACATCCAGCTCGATGCCAGGAATGCCGGCCTTCCTCGCGGCCGCGAAAGAAGCCATCGTGTTTTCCGGAACTGAAGCGGAAAGCCCTCTATGGGCGAAGACGAGGGGCCTGGGAAAATCCGGAAGTAATGGAATCCGGACCCAGTTGCCTCGCCTCAAGCGTCGTTCCCGGGCTTTTTCTCGCCGCTTTCCCCGACGCTTTCCCGGCCGAGCCCCATCTTCCGTTTAAGGGCTTCCAGAGGATCGGAATCCGCACCGGTTTTGGCGAGGGTATCGAGTTCTCTGTCAAGCCGCGCCTTCTCCGGATCGAGAGCTTCGCCCGTCATCATCGACAGCTCGGCCTGGAGCTGATCGGGATCGATGCTCCTCTCCTTGGCTTTTATGCCCGGGAGGGCTTCCTTTATCCTTGCAGCGTCCCTCTCCAGCTCGGCTTTCGAAGCCTGGATCCCGGAAAGCCTGGCTTCCAGCCCCGAGAGCTGCGTTTTTGCGCCGGCGGCGAGTTCAGGCAAGTTCCTGGCCTCGGCCAGGCTCACCCGCGATGCCCAAAGCGCCGCATCCTTCTTCAAAGCCTCGATATCCTTCTCGTGACGCTTGATGTCGGTAGTATAGGCGAAAAGCAGGTCCATAGCCGCTCCGTGGTCGAGTTTGGACAATTCCTCAAGGGTTATCATGGTACGCTCCTCAGTGTCCGGAACTTCCGGGAGTATATCATACAACCGGGGAGGAAGGAAAACCGGAACCCGGGAGACTGGTGGTGCCTGAGCCGCGATCCAAAAATTGATTAGATCTGCACTATATGCGTTATTTTTAGTATATTAAGTTAACTATGTTAAAGAATCACCGACCTTGGGGAATCGTAGCGCTGGCAATGCTCGGATTTGGGGCCTTCACGCTGGCTTCTACCGCGACCGCGCAGACAGGAGAACTACCAATGATCTACTCTGAAGAGCAGGCGGCTACCGTGTGCTATATCGAGCCTACCGAAGAACTGCGTCAGAAACTCAGCGCCGAGGAATACGCCGTTCTCGTCCAGGCCGCCACCGAACCTCCCTTCGAGAACGCCTTCTGGAACAACCATAGACCGGGCATCTACGTGGACAAGATCGACGGAAGCCCGCTTTTCGCCTCGTCGACAAAATTCGATTCGGGCACGGGCTGGCCGAGTTTCTGGGCACCTATCGACGCGGAGAACATCGTCCTCGTGAAGGACACTTCCTACGGCATGAACCGCATCGAAGTGAGGGCAAAGAAGTCGGGCGGCCATCTTGGCCACCTCTTTGACGATGGACCCGATCCCAGCGGGCTGCGCTACTGCATCAACTCGGCTTCGCTCGATTTTATACCCTTCCAGGATATGGAAAAGCGGGGGTACGAGGAGTATCGGAGCCTTTTTTAGGTAGCGGAGCGGAGAGGATCGAAATAGTCGGGCTTTGGGCTCCAGACCCGGCAGCGGTTGCGGCCAGCGTCCTTGGCCTCGTAGAGGGCAAGGTCGGCTCGCCGTATGAATTCGTGCATGAGGTCCTGGGCGCCGGGAACTCCCGAGAAAACGCCGATGCTCACGGTCGGGCATCGGTGCCTGCCGTCCACATCCAGAAGGGGAATTTGCTCGCGCAGACGTTCGGCGACGATGAAAGCCTTGCGCGTCGATGTATCGGGCAGAAGAATGACGAACTCCTCGCCGCCGTAGCGGACAAGGTAATCCTTGTCCCTCAGGATCTGGAGTATTCCATCGGCTATGATTTTCAGCACCTGGTCGCCGTAGGAATGGCCGAAGTTGTCGTTCACGACCTTGAAATGATCGATGTCGATCATGAGGACGCCGAGGGGCTGGTCCTCCTTTGCTGCCTTGCCGAAAATCTCCTGGCCGCTGGTTTCGAGCCCATAACGGTTGGCGATGCCCGTCAGCTTGTCCGTCCGCGCCTCTCCCTTGACAATGGTATGCTGCCGCGCGTGCTCGATAGCCATGGCGATATGCTCGGCCACGTTGGACGCGATCCTCACATGCTGGTCGGTATAGAACCCCAGTTCGGTGCTGTCGAGGGCGAATAGGCCGATGGCCTTTCCCTCGTAGACGAGGGGGATGCCGAGCCACGACCTGGCCGCGGGGCTGCTCTCCACCTGCACAAAGCCCTCAAAGTCGTGCTCCACGTCGTTGCAGATGATGGGTCTGCGCGAGGCGATGGCTCTCGCGGAGGGATTGTCTATCCCTGCTATGAGAAACTTGAGATCCTGGGTCATGGCCGAGGTGTAGCCATAGTTGCCGATCACCGTAAGATAATTGCCCTCGAGCGCCTGCACCGTCGCCCTGTCGAAGGGGATGATGCGATGAAGATGCTCGATGATCCTGCGGATCGTGTCATTGAAATCGAGGCTTTTATTGATTGACGTCAGGAGGTCTTTGAGGGATTCGATCTCCACGAGACGTTCCCGGATTTCCTCGCGTGCCATTATGAGGTCCGTTATGTCATGGTCGTGCAGGGCAAGGATCTTGGCTCCGCCCTGTTCGTCCCTGCTTATGACATGCATCGAAATCGAAACCCAGGCGACCTTGCCTTTTTTTGTCGGAATGCGGAATTCCGCTTCCCCTTCATCGATGGCGCCCGACTGCAGCCGCCCCAGCAGGGTCATGAAATTCACCTTGTCGGCGGCAAAGATTTTCTCGGAAGGCGAGGCGCTAAAAAAATCCTCGCCCCTCGCTCCCAGCTTCCTCAAGCTGTCGCTCAGGACAAAGTGCTTGCTTGCAAAATCGACAAGGGAGAATCCGTTCTTTATGATGATATCGTCCACTTTAGGATTGGAGAGGATTATCTCGACGAGTGGCGATGGCGCTTCGTGCATAGTTCGGAGTATAAGGTAATCATGGGCAGGAAACAAGCGCGGACGATGTTCCGCCTGGGGAATCGGGCATGAATCGGGCAGGCAGGGACGTCGCCGAATTCTATCCGGCATTGCGTCGACTCGCGACGGGCGCTGGATCGGCCTCCGAAATCGACCGCTTCGGCCGAGCGCTCAGAAATCTGCAACGGGGCCTGACGGGCGATCGTCCGCTCGCGGGAGCATCGTATTTTTCGTCAGCCGACTATCTCGGCGCCTATCTCCTCTATTATTGGCCCGTCTCATTCGTCCAGGTTTCGCTCGCCCTGGAGGAAGTACGCCTTCGGGGGGCTTTGCCGCGGATTCGCAGGGTTCTAGACATCGGGGCGGGGCCTGGTCCCGCATCCTTTGCCGCGGCGGGGTTTGGAGCATGGGAATCGGGTGCAGTGGACTGCACCCTCGTCGACGCGAACGGGGAAGCTCTCGAGGCCGCGATGCGGCTGAAAGGCGCCGTCAAAAACCGCCAGCCGATCGAGTTCAGGCCTGTCAGGCGGAATCTGGAAGAGGATGATTCTTTCGATGGCATCGGCCCGCTGGATGATACCGATGGGCGCCACGGCGATGACCGGCGCGACGGCGATGATGGGCGCGACGGCGCCCCTTATGACCTCATCGTGGCCTGCCATAGCGCGAACGAACTCTGGAAAGGCAGGGATGACGCCATCGAACGGCGGGCTATCCTCTTCGTGAAGGCCTCGGCATTCCTGGCCGAGGGCGGCATCCTCCTCATCGTCGAGCCTTCGGCCAATGTGACGGGCAGACCAGCCCTCGAACTCAGGGATCGCCTCCTGGCGGAGGAACAGAGGTTCAGCTGCGTAGCGCCCTGCCCCGGCTCCTTTCCCTGCCCCATCGCGGCGGCGGGCGAAGGCCGCGGCTGTCATTCAACCTGGCCCTGGGAGCCCGACGGACCCGTCGCCGCCCTCGCGCGGGCCGCGGGACTGGACCGCGACTCGGCCAAGGCTACCTGGTTCGCGCTGAGGAAGGGCGGATCGCCGCGCCTAGAAGAGAGGGCAGCGCCGGCGCAGCCTGGAGGCCGCCTCGCCGGCCGCATCGTATCGGAATCCATGCTCAACAAGGCCGGCAGGCTACGTTATATTATGTGTACCGGATCGGGATTGGCCACGCTCTCCGCCAAGGCGGGGGGCGGGGCGCAGGGGAAAGGGACGGCGACAGGCGGAACTGCGGAAGCCGCGAAATTCTTCTCGCTGAAGCGCGGCGACCTCGTTGAAGCCGAAGGCCTGGAGCGGCGCGTCGGCGAAAACAGTTTCGGCTTCATGCCTGTATCGAGGCTGAGGATCACGATGAAAGCTCCGGAAGCCTGAATGAAAAACGGCGTGAGGGGAAAATGATGAGAGGCAAGCCCGTGATCGTGTCCATACTAGGATGGTCGGGAGTCGGGAAGACGACCTTCATCGAGGCCGCGATAGCCGAATGCTCGAGGCGGGGCATCCCTGTCGCGGCCTTCAAGAAATCCCGCCACTCCGCCGACCTTCCGCCCGACGGCAAGGATTCCTCGCGATTCCACGCGGCGGGGGCGAATCCTTCCATATACTTGAGCGAATCGGAGATGCTCCTGCTCACGGCGCCCCCCGCCCTTATGGATGCCGGCGCGATAATCGCCCTCTGCCCCTGTGCTTCCATCATTTTCTGCGAAGGTCTCGACATAGGGGAAGCTCTCCGCGTCCTCGTCACAGGCGCCGAGACTGAGGAGAAAGCCCTGAAGCGGCCCCTCGCGGCCATCGATGTCATCGTGGCACGCGAACAAGCCATGATCGAGCTCGCGGCGGCGAGGAACAAGAGGGCTTTTCGCCCCGAACCTGTCGGGCTATTCATCGACCATCTCATGAAACTGGAGGATTGCAATGACTGAGAAAAACAAGGAAATCCACATCTACTGCGACGGCAAGGAACTGCCCCTCGTGCCCTTTGTCTCCAAGCTCTTCTACGACACCCTCGTAGCGATGACGGGCGGGCTCAAGGGGGCTGAAGACGCGAAAACAGTGACAATTACGCTGACGAAACCGTAAGGTATTGATAGAAGATAGGACAGGGTAACACGACCATCAGGATATTCATGAATACTGAGGCTCTTGCAAAAGTCATAAGCTGAGCGAATTTTAATGAAAAGCGGGGACAGATCCTGTATAATGGAGTTGCTTAAACAACCAAAAACAGGAGGGAGCCCCCGCAATGAAAAGTATAACCGAAATCCTGGGCGGCATGCAAATACTTCTTGGGGTAAGCTTCGATAGACCAGCGAACGTTTTTTGCGATGTTGCGGGTGATAGAAGAACATTCGGCCGTGCCGTGTGAGACAGCGTCACGGTATGGACGTCCTGCCTATAGCATAAATCCCTTCATTCGCGCATTTTGGGCCAAGAGTTATTTCAGGCTTCTTACCATGGATGATCTTCGAAAACGTCTTATTTCAGATC
>JBAQLW010000238.1:0-1813 GCA_049302175.1 Rectinemataceae bacterium | reverse complement strand
TCTCTACTCCGACGCCCTCCTTCTCCTCACCGCCGCGATCTGGGGCTTCGCATTCGTTGCACAGCGGGTGGGTATGGACTCGATGGGTCCCTTCGCCTTCAACGCCGTGCGTTATGCCATCGGAGCTCTAGTCCTCCTGCCCCTGATCCACTGGCGCAGGCGCAACGCCCTGCGCTTCAGCCCGGCGACGGCGGTTGGCGGCGCCAGCGGCGCCAAAGCCCCAGCCCTGGCGGCCCCCGGCCTGCGCCGTTTTCTCCCCTTCGCCCTCGCGGGCGGAGCCATGTTCATCGGGGCGAGCCTCCAGCAGCTGGGCATCGTCACCACCACGGCTGGCAACGCCGCCTTCGTGACGAGCCTCTATGTCGTCATCGTTCCCCTCATCGGATCCTTCTTCGGCCGCGGGACAAGCCTCAAGGACTACATCGCCGCCCTCATTGCCGTCGCCGGTCTCTACATCATCACCGTAGGCTTCGGCTCAGGCTTTTCTGTGGCGCCAGGCGACCTCCTCGTCCTCGCCGGTTCCCTCTTCTGGGCACTTCATATCATCGTCATCGGCCGCTTCGCCTCCCGCGTCGATCCCGTCGAACTCTCTGCCGGCCAGTTTGCCGTATGCGGCATCCTCAGCCTCGCGGCCGCTCTCGTCTTCGAGCCCCAGCCCTTCCAGGGGACGCTTGTCGCTGCCATTCCCATCCTCTACGGCGGCGTTTTTTCCTGCGGCATCGCCTTCACCCTCCAGATCGTCGCCCAAAGGCACGCGCCGCCCGCTCACGCCTCCATCATCCTCGCCATGGAAGGACTCTTCGGCGCCATAGGCGGTGTCATTCTCCTGGGCGAGGCGGCCAGCCTGCGCTTCTTCGCGGGCGGCGCCCTCATGCTCGGGGCTGCCATCCTCTCGCAACTGCCGATCGGCGCGAAAAAAAGTCGAGGAAGGTGACATCGGGAATCAGTGGATCGATTGTCTCAGGAATTACGGAATAGCCAGGCCGACCCGTAAAACAGCACATTTTTAATTGTATTTGACAAAACTCAAAGCATGGTGAATACTGGTATCAATCTGGTTAACCAAACATGTCAACCAGCAAGGAGCGGATTTTCCATGCAGCGTCCTGCGCAAATAAAATCCCCGGAAAAATTGAAGCCTGAATTGACCGTGCTCGATCATTTGCGAGAGCAGATCATATCCGGACAGCTCAAGGCGGGGACAAAACTCCCCTCGGAGCGCGCTCTCTGCGACACGCTAAACGTCAGCCGCGGGTACGTGAGGAAGGCTTTAGCCAAACTGGAACATTACGGGCTTATCGATACCCTTCCCCAGAGGGGTACTATTGTCGCCGGGCTGGGGAGCAAGGCCATATCCGGGCTTATCGCCAGCATAGGGAGCCTGGACGAAGCCTTCGATCCCGCCAGTCTCTTCGAGATACGCGCACTCCTCGAGACTTTTGCCGCGCGCCGCGCTGCGGAAAGGGCAAACCAGGACGACGTGACCGAGATCCTCAAATGGCATTCGGAATTCCGAGTGAAGACCGGAGAAGGGTTGCGGGCGCTCGAGGAAGACCATCTCTTCCATTTGGCCATCGCCAAGGCCAGCGCCAATCCCGTCTGCCTCTCTCTCGTCAGCTATATCACTCCGCAGATAATTTCACTCAATGCCCCTTTCTCGGAAAGCGATCCAGACAGGTTCCGACGCACGTTCGACGAGCACGACGCGATAGTCCACAGAATCCTTGAGAAGGATGCCGACGGAGCGGCAGCGGCGATGCAGTTCCACATGGATGAGGCATGGCAGCGGCGCTTGCCCGGCACGGTTCCGAAG
>JBAQLW010000237.1:0-8179 GCA_049302175.1 Rectinemataceae bacterium | reverse complement strand
ATGCCCAGGTTGGACAGCGTGATGGTTCCGCCTTCATAGTCTTCGGGGCTCAAGGCCTTGTTCCTCGCTTTTTCGGCAATTGCCTTCATGTCGGCGCCGAGTTCCCTGAATCCACGCGAGGAGCATGCTCTCAGGACAGGTACCACCAGGCCTTCGCTGGTGTCGATGGCGATGTTGACGTTGACGACGGCATAGCTGCGGACCTTCCCTTCCCCAAGCCAGGTGGCGTTGAGAAGGGGATGTCTTCCGGCGGCCGCGGCGAGGAGCTTGGCGAGGATGACGGTGAGGGACACGGAATCTCCGGCCTTCTTGAATCGCTCCGCGAGACTCAGCATCGGCGCCGCGTCGGCATCATCATAGAGGGTGAACTGGGGTATCGTCGTCCAACTCTGCGTCATGCGTTCGGCAGCCACTCGTTGTATCCTGGAGAGAGAGATTTCAGTATTCGCCTCAGGAGACGCAGGGGGCGCTGGGGGCACAGAGGACACAGGGCTTCGCAGCGGTTCAATAGCCGCTTTCACGGGCACCGACTGCATGAGGTCCGTCTTGGGCAGATCCCTGCCGAGCACGGCTCCCTCTGGTCCCGTCCCCCGCACTTCGGAAAGGCTGATGCCGAGTGATTCGGCCGTCTGCCGGGCAAAGGGAGATGCAAGCACGAAGCCATCGACATTGGCCGCCATGGCCGCGGGCTTCGCTTCAGGGGTCGCTGGGGAGGCCGGCTGGCTTGCCTTGGTCGTCGGCCGTGCGGGCGGAACGGCCGATGCGTTTTGCGTCGCGGTCACCTTTTCCCCTGGGGCGGCGATGAGGGCTACGATAGTGCCTACAGGCACGGTCACCATCTCTTCCACGAGAATGGAGGCAAGAACCCCGTCGCCTTGGGCTTCTACATCGACGGTCGCCTTGTCGTTCTCCACGGCGAAGATCACTTCGCCCCTGGCCACCGCATCGCCTTTTTTCTTCTTCCATTCGGTGATGAGGCCTTCCTTCATAGTAAGCCCCAACTGGGGCATCATTACTTCCAATGCCATGGTTCAGCCCTCCCTGTAGAGAACTGTCCGTACCGCCTTCTTGATGTCTTCCTGGTTGGCCGCGATGAATTTCTCGAGAACGGAACTGAAGGCTATGGGCAGGTTCTTGGCGCCAACGCGCAGGACAGGGGCGTCGAGTGAGAAGAAGGCCTTCTCCTGGACCTGGGACGCGATTTCGGCTCCCAGCCCCCCCGTCACAACGGCTTCATGCGCGATGACGCAGCGGTGGGTCTTCTTCACGGATTCGAGAACAGTCTGTATATCGAAGGGTTTGAGGGTAAGGAGGTCTATCACCTCAACGGAAATTCCTTCCTTTTCGAGTTCCATAGCCGCTTCCTCGCACTTTTGTACCATCAACGAATAGGTGACGATGGTGACATCCTTGCCAGGCTTCCGAATCTCCGCCTTACCGATGGGGGTCAGATACTCCTCATCGGGGACGAATCCCTTCTGGGGGTAGAGAACCTTATGCTCGAAGAATATCACCGGATCATTCTGGCGGATCGCCGATTTGAGGAGTCCCTTGGCAGTCGCCGGGCTCGAAGGCGCGACCAATATGAGGCCGGGAATATTCTGCAGCCAGCCCTCGACGCTCTGGCTGTGTTGTGCCGCCGCTGAATTGATGATGCCGTCAGGCGCCCTTATGACGAGGGGAATGTTGGCCTGGCCGCCGAACATATAGCGGTTCTTGGCGATCTGATTCGCCAGTTCATCGAAGGCGACGCCTATAAAATCGGCAAAATGCATGTCGGCTACAGGGCGGGTACCCGTGAGAGCCGCGCCAAGGGCCGCGCCCACGATCATCGTCTCGCTTATGGGTACATCGCGCACCCTCCCCGGGAATTCATCGGGGAGCCCCTTGAACTGACCGAAAATGCCGCCCTGGCGGCAAATGTCCTCACCATAGACGAATACCGTCGGATCCCTGCGCATTTCTTCCTGCATGGCCTCAAGCGTGGCCTGGGAAAAAGTTATCGTCCTCATTTGACCACCTCCGGGAATTCCTTGGGAGAGAAGGAGAATAGATCGTTGTACGCGTCTTCCTTCTCGGGCAGGGGACTCTCGTCGGCGAATTTCTCCCCTTCAGCGACTTCGCGCGCGGCATCTGCCTTGATGGCCTCAACGCCCGCTTCGTCGACGACTTCCTTTCCTTCGAGCCAAGCGACATACCGCTTGATGGGATCGTTTTCGGTGAAGTGTTTCTGCACCTCTTCCTTAGTCCTGTACTTTTCCGGATCGCCCACAAAATGTCCCTTGATGCGATAGGTCAGGCATTCGAGAAGGGCGGGACCTTTGCCTTTGCGAGCCGCTTCCACGAGGGCGGCGGCGGCGTTGTACACCTCGATGACGTTGTTGCCGTCGATCGTATACCCCTCGATGTCATAGCCCTTGGCTCTGTCGGCGATTCTGTGCGCCGAGGTGGCGTATTCGGTAGGCGTCGTGGATGCCCATTGATTGTTTTCGTTGACGAAGAGAACTGGCAGCTTCCAGACAGCCGCCGTGTTGAGGGCTTCGTGGAAGGTGCCGCGGTTGGACGCGCCGTCGCCGAAGAAGCAGACGGCCACTTGGTCGGTCTTCTTGATCATCGAAGACATTCCGGCTCCGACCGCGATGTTGAAGCCGCCGCCCACGACGCCGTTGGCTCCCAGCATTCCAACCGAAAAATCGGCGATGTGCATCGAACCGCCTTTGCCCTTGCAGTAGCCGGTAGATTTGCCAAAAAGCTCGGCCATCATCCGGTTGATCTGGGCACCCTTCGCGATCACATGGCCATGCCCTCGATGCGTCGAGGTTATCCAGTCCTTTTTGGTAAGATTGGCCATGACTCCCGTGGCTATCGCTTCCTCGCCGATATAGAGATGGACAAAACCGGGGATTTTCCTGTTCAGGAAGAGTTCCTCGACCCTCGATTCAAAGGTGCGGATTCTGATCATCGTCCTGAGAAGACCGATCATTTCATCCTTGGAAAGAGCCGCGAATTCGTTCGGGAATTCTCGTTTTTGAAACGGCATAGATTCCTCCCATGATAGTGATGCAATTCCTGTGCCGAGATGGACCGATGAACGGGAATTTCAGTCACCGTATTCATTATCATCAATGCAAAACAGGGAATGCATAAAACAGGCTGCGATGTGCTTTGCTGATCGGCGAGGAACCTGATTTCGGGGAGAAAGGCAGCTCGAAGTCGCCTATGGCAAGCGAGGAAAAAAATTGACTGCTCCAAAATATGACACTATAATGATGTCACTGTCACAAAGTGAGGCAATGAGAATGCAGTTGTGGTCCAACACGTCGAATGTCTTCTACCTCAATCTGGGCGATACATTGACCGGCGAAGCCAGTCTCACGGCCTTCGCTTCCGAACCGATATTCAAATCCCTTTCCGATTCCATGGCCGACGGGATATTGGTTCTCGACAAGGAAGGAAAGGTCCTCCATATCAACAAGCAGGGAGCCCTCATCCTGGGACAGGATCGGCAGTGGGCGACTGGCCGTCATGTGACGGAAATAGTAGATTTCCGTCCCGTCATACTCGAAGTCCTCAAAAGTGGACAAGGCTATCTCGAAAAGGAAGTCTACATACAGAGCCCCTCAAGAGGCAGACTCCGCTTCGTGAAGTCCGCCATCGTGCTGAAGGATGAAAAATCCAGGCTCATCGGCGTCATCGATACATTCAGGCTCGTGAACACGATAAATAAAATGATGCCGAAGGCAAGCGGATCCAAGGCCAAATTCACCTTTTCCGATATCATAGGACAGGAACCCGTTTTTCTGGAGGCGCTCAATTTATCCCGCATCGCCGCCCAAAGCGACGCCGGGGTTCTCATTGAAGGAGAGAGCGGGACTGGCAAGGAGATGTTCGCCCACGCCATCCATCAAGCCAGCGCCCGCGCTTCAGGTCCTCTCGTCCTTGTCAACTGCTCGAGCCTTCCCCGTTCCCTCATCGAAAGCGAACTCTTCGGCTATGAATCAGGCTCCTTCACCGGAGCCAGGAAGGAAGGTTTCCCCGGCAAATTCGAGCAGTCGAACGGCGGCACGATCGTTCTCGACGAAATTGGCGAGTTGCCTCCCGACATGCAGGCGAAACTGCTCCGAGTTCTCCAGGACCTGACATTCACCAGGTTAGGCGGAACGAAAACTATCACGGTCGACACGAGGGTGATAGCGTCGACCAACAAGAATCTTCTCGAGGAAATAAGGAAAGGTAATTTCAGAGAAGACCTCTATTACAGACTGAATGTACTCTGCATCCATACGCCATCCCTGCGCGAACGCCTCGACGACATCCCCATTCTCGTCTCCCATTTCGCCATCAAGAACGCTCTCCATCATGGAAGGGCTGTCCCCGAGATCGACAGGGAAGTGCTTTCCGCGTTCAGGGAATATTCTTGGCCGGGGAATGTCCGGGAGCTTGAGAATGTGATCGAGAGAGCCATCATCATCTCGAATACGAATCGCATAACGATGCGCGAACTGCCCGACTATATCTGCAGCAATATTCAGCACAAGCATTCAGGAGAAAATTCGGTTGCTTTCGCTGAAGATGCCCTCGACCTCGAAAGCGTCGAGAAAAACCAGATAGTGAAAATACTCAAGGATGTGGAAGGCAACATCTCCATATGCGCCAAGCTGTTAGGCATAAGCAGGAACACGCTCTACAGAAAGATGAAACAATATTCGCTGTAAGTACCATGCCGACAGCAAAAAGGGCCGCCCGGTGCTCCGGACGGCCTTTTCAATTCGCTCGACCTGCCAGTTCTGTCAGAATCGCGGCGTGTAGAGTCCCGACGATATTGGAAGCCAGAGCGACAGCTGCGGAAAGAAGGTGATCACGAGGAGGGCGACTATCGCCGCCAGGACCATGGGGATGACAAACTTTACCATCTCGTTGTTGATGTTGCTTTTGATGATATTCGCCGTGACATAGAGGTTGACCGCCACCGGAGGCGTTATCTGGCCGATCGCCAGGGCGACGACGAGAACGACGCCGAAGTAAAGAGGGTCGATTCCCAGTTTCAGGATGACGGGCAGGATGATGGGCATGAAAACGTAGGTGATAGAGATGGCGTCGAGGAACATGCCCGCAATCAGCATCACCACATTGATAAGGAGGAGGAAGACAATCTTGTTCGACGTCAGGCTCGACACAAGATTGGCCGCCGCATCGATGACGCCGAGCGTCGAAGCCGCCCAGGAAAAGAGCCCCGCCATGGCGACGACCATCATGACGGTGGCCGAAGCGACGACCGTGTCGGAGAGAGCCGAGATGAGCACATCGATGGTGATGGTCCTGTAGATGAAGAGGCCGACGAAGAGGGCATAGAAGACACCCATGATCGCCGACTCCGTCGGTGTGGCGATGCCGGCATAGATCGATCCCAGGATGATGACCGGGGCGAGAAGCGACCAGAAAGCCCCGATGAATGCCTTTCCGATCTCTTTCAGCGACCCGCGTTCTTCAAGTCCCCTGAAATCATGCTTTTTAGAGCTGATATATACCATTATAATGAGGAAGATGCCCACAATGATGCCCGGTATGACGCCGCCCAGGAAGAGGGCGCCGACCGATACATCGGTGAGGTTGCCGTAGACAATGAAGGCGATGGAAGGAGGTATGATAATCGAGAGTCCCGCTCCCGCGGCGATCGTGCTCGCGGCGAAATACTTGTTGTAGCCTTGTTTGATCATCGTGGGGATGAAGACGAGGCCGAGGGCGGCTGCCGTGGCAGGACCCGAACCAGAGATGGCTCCCCAGAAGATGCAGGTGATAACCGCAGCGATGGCCAGGCCACCCGTCGACCTCCCCACCACCAGGATGACGAACTTGGAAATGCCGTCCACGATTTTCGCCTTTTCCATGAGGACGCCGGCGAGGATGAAGAAAGGTATGGCCACCAGTGGGAACTTCGCTATATTCGCCTCGAAGTTGCGCGATATCATCGCCGTTCCGAGGTCGAACCTCATGATGGCGCCCATCGCCGCCGTCGCCAGTGAAATGCCGATCGGCGTTCCTATGAAGATGAGGATTACGAATATGCCGAATACGAGGAGAGCTGCCATCATTTACCCCCTTCCGGTTTTCCGCCAGCCGGAGGCTCAGCCAAGGGCGCTGTCGGATTGGCTTTTATCCCGCGAAGAGAGCTCGCGATTATCTCCTTGAGCACGAAGAGGGAGAACACAGGCGTTCCCAGGCTGTATATCCACGTGGGAATTCCGAGCGCATCAGATACCGTGTGGTAGAAGGTCATGTTTTTGTAGATTTCCCTGCTGGAATTATAGATGAGAAAGACAAAGATGATTATGGCAATCAGCCCTGAGACGATGATTGAAATCTTCTTGAGTTTTGGGGAGAACTTGTCATAGAGGTTCGTCATCTGCAGATGGTTTCCCCTGCGGAAAGCGATCGCTATGCCCAGCATCGTGATCCAGACAAAGAGATTGACGACAATTTCCTCGCTGAAAGCCATGCTCTTGGCGAAAAGATAGCGATTGACGACGTTTATGAATGTAATGAGCGACATAACCGTCAGGAACAAGGCTCCCAACAGCTCGTCCAGATAGAATTTCTTCTTTTCTGCCATTGATTGCTCCGGATACGAGAAACCCCCGCCCGTTTTAATTGCGCTGCGCGAGGGCTAAGCTCGGGAATCGGGTTCGTGGAAAGCTTGAACCAAGCTTTCCACGAACCATGGGAATCGATACGCTGCGCTGTTATTTCATATCCTCGATAGCCGCATCGACAATTGCCTTGCCGACCTTCGGCACCCAGTTGTTGTAGACGGGGGCCAGCTTATCCTTGAAAACCTGGAGCTCAGCCGGAGTAAGATCGGTGATGACCATACCCTTGGCTCTTGCGTTCGCATAAGCATCCTCTGCGATGACGCCATACTTAGTCTTGAGTTTTTCGGCGGATTTGCTTCCGTCGAGATACGCCCTCGCGAGCGCTTTCTCGTATTCACCTGCCTCGAGGGCCGCTTCCTGGATGGCATTCTGGATGTCGGCGGGGAAAGACTTCCATACGCGCGCATTCACAACAAAGACGAGGGGGTCGAGAACATAGCCCCAGTTGGTCAGATACTTGTGGTATTCCCAGATCTTTACGACGGTGAGAACGGATTTGGGATTTTCCTGCCCGTCGACGACGCCTTG
This sequence comes from Rectinemataceae bacterium, assembly GCA_049302175.1. Classification (GTDB taxonomy): domain Bacteria; phylum Spirochaetota; class Spirochaetia; order Treponematales; family Rectinemataceae; genus CAYXUF01. The sequence goes on along the minus strand of JBAQLW010000237.1, from coordinate 1,001 downwards.
CTGAAAAGCGGTGACGGCGTCGGCCCAGCTCATCAGGGTGATATCGGCGCCGAGGGTCTTGAACATGTCGACGAATATGGGCGATCCGACGCCGCGGAATTTCAGACCCTTCATATCATCGGGGCTTTTGATCTCCCGCTTCGAATTGGTAATCTGCCTGTATCCATTCTCGCCCCATGCCATGAATTTCAGACCGCCTCTTTCGAGCTGTTCGATGACCATCTTCCCGGCTTTTCCGTTTTCAATCTTGTCTACCGCGTCATAGTTGGGAAGAAAGAATGGGAGATTGAAAAGATTGAGGGCGGGAACGACGGTGGACGCATTGATCGTGGACTCGACAGCGAAATCGATGGCGCCATCGGCGACAGCCTGGTACCAGTTGGTCTGCTTACCGGCGAGGAGCGAGGAGCCGAAATAGGGTTTCACTATCACTTTGCCGCCAGTTTTTTCCTTGATGAGATCTGCCCAACGCTGGGCTCCCACACCCCAATCATAGAGGGGGCCGACGTTGACTTGCATCGTATATTCGGCCTTTGGCTTAAAACTGCCCTGGCTGAATACCTGTGCAGCCGGGATCACCATAAGGATGACCAGAGCGATTGCGATGACTCGCCTATTCATATAAGCCTCCTGCTTAAGACCTAAATCCGCCTGCAAAAGCTGTCAAAAAACATGCTTCAGACAGTGCGGATTACTATTTATAATGCAATAAATATGCCTAAACAAGAAAAATGCAAAATATATACTTTTTTTATATCGGATATTTGCGAGAGCTGCAGGGCGGGAGCCTGAACGCTGGATCTGGATTTCTCCGGCCGAGTATTTCTTCAGCCTATCTGCGGTGATTGCACATGATTGCTCCATTTCAGGACAGGCATATGAGAAACATTGTCACGAAATGAAGCAAGCGATTAAAACGTGCGGTGTACTCGAGGCTCGGAAGGGAATTCCGCCGGACCGGCGCGGCTTGTGCAAAGGCTTTCCTTCGTGTAGGATAACGG
>JBAQLW010000236.1:0-2013 GCA_049302175.1 Rectinemataceae bacterium | reverse complement strand
GTCAAAAGGCCCCAAGGATGTTTTGAAAAACCTTCGTCTACAATTGCCAGAGCTCGCCGAATTCCTGCCACCTCGGAATCCTGTCCTTCATCCTCAGGGGCATATTACCTAAATCGAAAAGTTACGGATTAACCTGACGCACGGCGACGAACCGAAAGTCCACCTATTTGCTTCGTTTACATTTTCACTTCATTTTTCCCTACGTGCATGTCAGGAAAGCATGGTATAATCCTGACAGTATCTTGGCATATGAGGTGTGTAATTGTATACCGGAAAAATACTTTCACGAATATATGGCATGAAGAGGGGTTGGTGCTTCACCCCAAAGGACTTTCTCGATCTGACATCGCCGACGGCGATCTGGCAGACCCTGTCCCGCCCAGGCGACGACAGGAGTTGTTTCGTGAAACCGCACGGAATATGGGTATCCATATCCTTGTTTTGAATATTAGGGTGCGCAATTTCGCGGCAATGAGGAGCAGAACGAAAAACGAAGAGTAGGCCAGTTGTGGGCGCGAGCCTCCAAGGGGAAGGGCGTATTCGTCTGGGCAATGGCGAGGGACGAGGCGGGGAGAGATGTTCGGGCTCAGCTCCGTGCGGCTCTGGCGATAAGGCTATAAACATTAGGAAAAGTAGTCGGTTCTCGAGAGGGGGCTGTCGTGTACGAAGGAAAAATATCGAAGCTACTTGGCGAACTCATCGATGTATATCATGAACGGTTCAAAGACGATCAAGACGACGGATTTTCCCTCTCCTATACTAACCTCGAACATGACGCCCTTGTCGCTCGGCTCAAACGCGCCCTCTCAGAAGGCAAGCCATACAATCCAATCGAAGAAGAGTGGGATATCGAAACCCGCGAGGCTTTTTACCATGGAGATATCCTGGTTTAGAAATCCCTAATCGATGACTTTTCCCATGATCTTATCGTCGGTCTTCGCGAAGAGGTATGATTTTTCGATCATGTCGCGCTCTTATGACAGATACCTCTTCTCGAACTCGGCGAGCATCGCGTGGAGTTCCTCGTGGCGGCCATGACCCATTACGCGCTCCTCGTGCTCCTCGAAGCCTGTGTAGAGTCCTTCGAGGATCTCGGGGGAAAGGACTTTCTCCCCCATTGGGAAGAGGATCGTGTTTTCCTTCTCTATGTGCTGCCGCAGCAATTCGATATATCCCGTGGCTTCGCGGGCGAATGCCTCGCGCTCGAACGCTTCGCGGTCGCGCGATCCTTCGAGGGCTGCGTTCATGCCGCGGATCCTCTCCCGCCCAAGGGCGTGCTCCTGGAGCATGGCTCCAATTGGACCTCCCTCGCCCTGGACGCCAGCCTTCTCCATCGCGGGGAAGAGTATCCCTTCTTCCTTGCCATGGTGACAGGTATCGGCGAATTCCTTGAGGAAACCCACCAGTTCCCGCGAATCCTTCCTCTCCCATTTCTCGCCCGAGCGGGCGGCACCCGCTAGTTTCTCAAGAATTCCGAGGGAGAACAGTATCGCCTCGTGTTCGTGCTTCAGTTCATCGATCGCTTTGCTCATATCCCACCTCCGGTCATCACGGACTTCGTTCTTCTCAATGACGAAGATAGCGCTTTACCGATTCGGTGGGCTGTAACGGATGTTACTGATTCGCAGGAATTCAGAATGGACGGTAACTGATTCCCTCATCGTATACATCGATGCCCTCCCTATTCTTCCACCATCGGACCGCGAAGTAGGTGAGGGGAAAAGCGGCAAATTCGTAGACGGAAGCGAGAAAACCTTCCGAAAGGACATTCCTGACGATGTCTTCCGCGGCCCAGCTCCCCGTGAAGGCGATGGATGTAAAGATGGCCGTGTCGATGAAGTGGGCCGGGATGGAGGAAGCCATAGCCCTGAGGAAAAACCAGCGTCCCTTCTGGGCTACCTTCATTTTCGACATCACGAGGGAGTTGAGCCAGTCGCCGATCCAGTAGGCTATGAGGGAGCCAAGGGCAATCCTCCATGTCGTTGAGAAGAGAAGGGACATGGCACCCTGTAT
>JBAQLW010000235.1:0-8667 GCA_049302175.1 Rectinemataceae bacterium | reverse complement strand
ATTCGCCGGCGATGGCATAGGCGCAGTCGCCTATCTTCTCGACATGGCGTATGAGATCGATATAGAGGAGTTCGGCCTTCACGTCGGCACCTGAGTCCAGGCGCTTTCGCGCCAGCTTCTTCAGGTGCTTCTTGTAGGCATCGACCTTTTCCTCCATCTCCGAAGCGATGCCCAGTTCTACCGCCGACATGCCCACATGGAGTCTTGCGGCCACGAAGGCGAGGAACTCGTCGACCAGATCGGTAAAGGGCTTAAGGGCGGCGAGGGCTTCGGGTTCAAAGCCAAGGCGCTTGCTCCGTTTCTTCTTGAGAAGGAAGGCGATGGCCAGGCACTCATCGGTCATATTCTCGAGTTCGTCGACGACGCGCATCTTCACGCCTACGCGGGTGCGCGTGCGCTCCGAAAGGTCGGTCTTCATGATCTCCAGAAGGAATTTCGACAGCTCCTCGTGCATCATGTCTACATAGTTTTCCTTGGCGGTGAACCACTCAATCTCGGCGTCGAAATCGGCGGCTTCGCCAGCGAAATTCTTCCTCACCCTGTCGAACATCGTTCCGGCGATCGCCGCCATGCCGCCGATTTCCTTGCGGGCATGGATGAGGGAGAGTTCAGGCGTAGCCATCAGCGACATGGGCAGATAGGTGGCGTGCATCTCGGCTTCCTCGGGCTTTTCCTTGATGATTCGCTCGAGCAGAGCAGCGTATTGCCGGACAAAGGGCAGGAGGACGAGGGTGTTCACGCCGTTGAAAAGAGTGTGGAGCATGGCGATATGGATCCCGATGCTCTGCGCTGCGATAGGGCCGGGCACTGCCCAGTCGACGAGGGCTATGAAGGGCTTGAAAAGGATAACGACCCAGACCGTGCCAAGAATATTGAAAAAGATATGGGCCCAGGCAGCCCGCTTCGCGTTCGCGCTTGCGCCGGAGGCTATGGAGGCAAGGAATGCGTCGAATGTGGTTCCGATATTGGCGCCCAAAGTGAGGGCCGCGGCGATGTTGAAGTCGATAATACCCTGTGATGCCATGGCAATCACGACAGCCAGGGTTGCGCTCGAGGCGTTGATGAGAACCGTGAACACGGTTCCCGCGATGACGGCGAGTATGAGGGCTATGTAGCCGAGATCGGAAAATTTCTTCAAAAAGAGAAGAATGTCGGGGGAGGGATTCGGGATGGCGTCGGCTATGAAGCCCAGGCCGAGGAAGATGAGCGAAAGGCCCATTAGCGCGCTGCCGTAGCTGCGGAAGGCGTCGGAGCGCTTTTTCGCCAGCGACATGAAGAATCCCGCGCCGAATATGGGAACGGCAAGGGTTGCGATGCTGAACTTGGCCACGCCGATGCCGGCTATGATCCAGCCAGTTAGCGTCGTGCCTATATTCGCTCCCATGATGACGCCGATGCCCTGGGTGAGGGTGAGGAGTCCCGCGTTGACAAAGGTGATGAGCATGACGGTTGTCGCCGACGAGGACTGTACCGCCACCGTGACGAAAGTTCCGGTGAGCACTGCCATCAGACTGTTCTTCGTCATGAAATTGAGGGTGCTCTGGAGCCTCTCCCCCGCCGCCCGCTGTATGCCGTCGCTCGTCCTCTCCATGCCGTACATGAAGAGAGCGAGGCCGCCCACCAGCTGCAGGATCATCTGAAGTATCGTCATCGCGCCCTCCGTCAGGGCGAGTATAGACAATTTTGCCTTCCGCATGAAGTGTTCCAGCCCGGCTGGATTTCATGGGATTGTCGGTATACTATGGCGAGCGTCATGAAAAAATCATCCATAGCGACGGCTCTGTTTTTCACCTTTGTGTTTCTCTGTTCCGCCCAGCCGGACAGTCTTCCGTCGGCGAGCGATTTGCTCCAGCCTTCCCTCCGCCGCGAAGCCGGCGAGTTCATCCTCGTCGTCGATACGGGCAAGGGATCCAAGCCTGTCCTGAAGTCGGCCGCCCTCGATGCCCTGGTTGCTAGTTCCGTCGAAAGCCTCGATTCCTCAGCCCTGGCCAAGGCGCTGCGCATCGAAGCCCTTGCCTTTCTCCCTTCGCCCGCGGGATCTCCCGCCCTTGCCTCGGCCGAGCAGTTGCGTCGTCTCGCCCTGATCCTCGGCTCGGTTGGCACGATGGCGGGGACGGAATACTGGTCGGCGAGCAGGGGGCGCATGCGCGTCCTCTATGAGGAAGCGTACAGGATAGAATCCCCTTCCTCGAAGGCGAAGCTGCCCGATCCCGCCGAACTCCCCATAGCGCCGGGAAGCTCGAAGGTTTTCTATGCCTACCTTCGCGACCTCACCTTCGGGGGCAACGTGATGCGGTATCAGGTCAGGATGGGTTCTTCCTTCATCGCGATGGCCAACGAGAACGAATCCGCCATGAGGTACTACCTGATCCCGCTCGTTCAGCCAGGCGGCATGAAGACGAACATACTCATCGTACCCTGCAAGGAGGGGCTTCTCGTCCATTTCCTGTCGACGATAGATGCCAGCGATATCGCGGCAAAAAGGGTTTTCGAATCGGCGGGCAACAAGTCCCGGGCGGTGCTGGGTTGGTTCGCGCGGCAGACTGCCGCGGCCGGACTCACGCGCGAACCCGATCTGCCCGTCAATATTGAGGATGTAGAACGATTGAGATGAAAAGGTCAAAGACCGGGGGCTTGAGCTACGGGCTTAAGCCTGCTGGACTTCCTTCACTTCGGGGACAACCTTCTTGAGGTATGCTTCGACACCCTGCTTGAGGGTCATGAGGGAATAGGGACAGGAACCGCATGCTCCTGTGAGTCGAACCTTGACGATGCCGTCATCGCTCACCGAGACGAGTTCTATATCGCCGCCGTCCGCCTGGAGGGAGGGGCGCACATCCTGTATGGCTGCCGTAACGCGTTCATTCAACATCGGGGAACTCCTTGTGCTCCAATAGTCTAACAATTTGCCCTGCCAAGGGTCAAGCTTCGCCAAGGAAATCCCAGAGCCCTACTTCAATAACACCTGAGCTGTGGATAGAGAAGACTATTTATTTATCTGCAAGTTCGATAGCTTGTTTTGGGAATTTTCGAATTAGCCATTTTAACACCTCGAGTTGATCAATCGAGGTAGCTCTTCTTACCTGCGTCAATAGCTTTTGCAGATCTGGTCGAGTCAGGGTAATATTTGAAGCACCTTCGTTGCATACTGAACAGATAGCTCGCAGATTACTAGGATCATCAGTTCCGCCCATACTCTTATCAATTATGTGACCCAAATGTAGACGAGTTTTTCGTCCGGGATCATATGGATGCGGTTCGCCAGCTACAGCGCCGCACATCTGACAAGTGAAACCATTTCTATCTAAAACGTAAGCTCTTGTTTCCTTGGAAATTGCTCTTTCAAATGCAGGTTGTGGCTTTGGATTTTCTAAAAGGTATTCACCTGGCTTGAGATCACTTCGATCATTATGTGTAAGTATTTGAAACCCTTCTTCGGTTCTTAATTCTCGTACGCGTCGTGCCCATTCGCTAATACCGCCTGCGACTTTTCTAAGTTCATTTGAGTCCATTATTCTATTCAAATTTTCTAAAAAATGAGATCTTAGTTTTGCTCGTGCGCCACCATTTCCTTTAGCCATTATGCTAACCTCAATTTTTTGCTTGCGGCAAGATTTAGGGCTTCGTTTATCTGGTTCCCGACAGCAAAGGCCACGGGAGGAGGGAAAGCATTGCCAACCTGTCTGTAAGAAGATGTTTTACGACCACTAAACTGCCAATCATCAGGGAAACCTTGTATACGAGCAGTCATACGTACGGTCAGTTTTGGCATACCAATAAAATCCTTATCGGGGGCGAGATCCGCGATTCCATTGCCATCAACACCGAGGCTTGCCCAAGCTTTTTTTGCGCGGGTGGGGCCTAAATCAGGTCCACCATGTTTTTTTGAACCGCCAACAAGTGTTGGTGCGATGTCATTTGCACGCTGAGCCCAAAAATGTGCACCCATCCAGTCACGTTCCAGCATGAGATCAAGTAAAAGTTTTCCAACTGTTTGAGCACGGTATGCTCCGGCTGAAGGCCATGAAAAACACTCCGAAAAATTTTTTTTCAACGCAACAAAAACTACTCTAGGTCTTAATTGACATACACCATAGTCAGATGCGTTTAATAATCGCCATTCGGCTTTATACCCGAGCTTTCCCAAATCATTAATTATCTTGAGCCGATATTCATCAAACACAGAATCAAGCAAACCTCTAACATTCTCAAGCATGACCGCCTGTGGTCTTGCTTCGTCAACAAGGCGGATTGCTTCAGGGACTATATCTCTCTCATCTGCGCTTCCAAGCTGCTTTCCGGCTTTTGAGAATGGGGGACAGGGAACCCCGCCGGCAATCAATTCAATCCCTTTGTATAAATTTGCACGATAATCCCTTAAATCACCATTGATTACATTCCAGTTCGGTCTGTTCAGTTTCAGTGTTTGACAAGCAGGAGTATCTATTTCAATTAAATCTATATGGTTGAATCCTGCTTTTTCCAAACCTAAAGCCTGACCACCGGCTCCTGCACACATTTCTATAGATTGTAAAGACATAATCATCCTCCAGTAGCTAGCTACGAATATTACCATAATTTTTCTCATGATGCCATGCCTGTGCCGACTAAGGCACGAATATGGTATCAAGATTAAGTTGGGTTGCTGATAAATACATCTTTCTAAATAGCTTCTAAGAAGCTTCTAGTAGCGGTAGCTAAGCAAAATGTGCTACACTTTCCCCATCTCGACGGAAGGGATGTGGATGGCACGCATCATTGTCTTCGTTAACCAAAAAGGCGGGGTAGGCAAGACGACGAGCGCGATAAATATCGGCGCTGCGCTGGCCTTGCTCGGCAGAAAGACCTTGCTCATCGATTTTGACCCTCAGGGTAACATGACCTCAGGCATCGGGGGGCCATCGGGAGCCATGGGCGTCTACCAGGTCATTTCGGGATTAAAGCAGCTGAATGACGTCATCGTCGCCACCAAGGTACCCCAGCTTTTTCTGGCTCCCTCCTCGATTGACCTTTCGGGCGCCACAGTCGAACTCGTCGACAAGGAAGACAGGAACGAATACCTCAAACGCGCTATCGCTACCGTTGCCGATGAGTACGATTTCATCCTGATCGACTGCCCTCCCTCACTGGGCATACTCACGCTCAACGGCCTCAACGCGGCTACCGAAGTGATCATCCCTCTCCAGTGCGAGTATTTCGCCCTCGAAGGCCTCTCCCTAATACTGCAGACCATTGGCCTCGTCCAGAAGAGCATGAATCCTTCCCTCAAGATAAGCGGCATCCTTCTCACCATGTTCGACGGGCGCACCAAGCTTTCGCAGGAAGTCGTGCGGCAAGTCACCGAATATTTCAGGGACAGGGTTTTTACGACCATCGTCCCTCGCAATGTCAGGCTGTCCGAAGCCCCCTCGCACGGTCTGCCTGTGATGTACTACGATCCGTCCTGCATCGGGGCGAGAAGCTACGCGGCCGTCGCGGAGGAGTTGTTACACCGTGTCTAAATTCGGTTTGGGCAAAGGCCTCGGTGCCCTCATTCCCGAGCACCAGCACTATTTCGACGCGACGCAGAACCCGGCTGAGGTCGGCGGCTTTATCACCATCGTTCCCCTCTCGAAGCTGAAACCCAACCCCGATCAGCCCCGCAAAACCTTCCCCGACGCCTCGATCGCGGAACTCGCCGATTCCATCCGAAAGCACGGCCTCCTCCAGCCCATCATCGCGGAGCCGGCGGGCAACGATGAATTCATCATCGTCGCCGGAGAGCGCCGATTCCGCGCGGCGGGCAGGGCAGGGCTCACTGAAGTGCCCGTCATCGTGCGCTCAGTATCCTCGGGAAAGCGCCTCCAGCTCTCCCTCATCGAAAATATCCAGCGTGAAGATCTCAACCCGATGGAAGAGGCGCAAGCCTATCACAGCCTGATGGATCTCACCGGTTTCACGCAGGAACAGGTGGCTGAGGCCGTGGGCAAGAACCGCAGCACCGTCGCCAACGCCCTCAGGCTGCTGAGGCTCTCCCCAACGATGCAGATCGCCGTGCGCGACGGCTCCATCTCCGCTGGCCATGCGCGCAGCCTTCTCGCCCTCTCCGACGAAAAATCGCGCGAAGCCCTTTTCAGCCGCATCGTGAAGGAAGGGCTTTCGGTTCGCCAGGCAGAAGTAGCAGTCCAGGATCTGAGCGGACAGGGCGGAGGGAAAAAGGCAGGCAAGGGCGCCAAGACCAGGAAGGGAGCTTCCCGTGACGATAGCCCCGATCCCGAGCTTGGCGCCCTGCGCGAGCTCCTCATCGAACGTTTTGGCACCAAGGTTGAAATCCGCGGCAGCATGAAAAGCGGCTCCATCGTTGTGGAGTACTATTCTCCGGACGACCTCCAGCGCATTCTGGACGCTGTCGGAGCCGGCGAGTAGACCGATAGCCCCAATCCGTCGGGGCAGTCCAATCAGGGGGTGGACACTGGGTTCTTCAAGAGCTCGATCGAAACCGGCCCCTTATGCCTCACGCCTCAGGAAGGGATCCTGGCAGACGCTCATCAACGACAGGTCGGACCTTTACAGGCGCCGCTTCCTGAGCACGGCCTTTCTCATCGGCATCCTTCTTTCCTCCTCCATAGGGATCATCTCTTGGAAATCCGGGGAGTACTGGAATTTCTTTCCCCTCCTGGCTACGGAAACGGTGTTGGTGGCGGGTTTCGCGGCCTCGCGGTTCTGTACACGCCGCGGTGTTGAGATCATCATCACCGGCCTGCTCGCGGCCTATCCCCTGGCCTATTCATGGGGAGCCTACACGCCCGGGAATCATCAGACCTATATCATTTTCCTCCTCTGCATGCCACCTCTTTTCGATAGCCTCGCCCCGCCTCGCTTCTACTGGCACTGGTTTGCCTGGGCCGTCGCCATCGTGGCGGCTACAGCCTTCTCTTTCCTGGTCGGCAAGCCTTCGATGTGGATTTACGATTTCAGCGCCGAGATCATCCTGATGCTTCATGGCTCATTCCTGGTTCTCTGGGCGCTTATGTACGTTACGCGGCTCCAGATGGGCAAGTATATGGAAGAACTCGCCGACAATATCGTCAAGGACAAGACTACGGGCCTCCCGACCATTGTCGCCTTCAGGGACGCTTTCGAAGGAGAAGGCAAGGTTTTCGTGGTGCTCATCGCCATAAGCAATTTTCGCTCCCTGTCGGCCCTGTTCGGCTACTCGGTCTCCACCGAAGTGCTTGCCATAGCCGCGTCGCGCATCCGGGAAGCCCAGGCTTACCTGGCAGGCGACGCCTTCCGCATGAGGGGTCACGATATTGGCTTCATCAAAGTTCTGGAGGCGAATGAATCGTCCCAGGACATCGTTCGCAGGCTTCGCGAAGCCTTGTCGGGACCGCTTACCTTCCAGGGCAGGAATATCGAACTGAGTTATAGGATGGGCTATACCGTTATCGAGGATGGAAATGCCGAAAAATCCCTCGACGAGGCCGAGGAGGCCCTCGAGATCGCCGAGCGCGATGGCCTGGATGTCGCGGCATATTCCGGTTCGTGGCGCAAGGTGTCACAGGCCGAGATCGCGATCGCGGACCTTATGACGCTCTCACGAAATGTTTCAGAAAAAACGATCGGCGTTTTCTATCAGCCGGTCGTCGCTCTCGGCTCCGGGAAGATCGCGTGGAACGAGGCCCTCGCCCGTTTTTGGGAGAACGGGGAATACTGCGAGGAACCCTCACGCTTCATGTCCCTCGCGGCCACGACGGGGCATTGGGCGGCGATCGAGGATTTTATCCTTGAGAGCACGGCTGCCAGAGCCTGCGGCCATGGAGGAGCCGTATCGCTGAATATCGGCATGAGGGATCTCGACAGGGATGCCTTTCGCGACGCCATAGAAACCAAGGCGCATCGGGCGAGGGCCGCTGACTCGACCATCATCCTGGAAATATTGGAGAGCGACTTCGCTTCGATGGGGGAGGGACGGCTCGAGATGCTGAAAGCGCTCAGAAAGGCAGGCTGCCTTATAGCCATCGACGACTTCGGAATGGGTTATTCCAATTATTCCCGCATCTTCACCATGCCCGTGGATATCGTCAAATTCGATAAATCCATGATCTACAGCGCCAGAAAAAGCAAGGCACAAGCGATGCTGGTACAAGGCCTCCTTCGCTTCTGCTATGATATCGGGGCGCTCACCGTCGCCGAAGGTATCGAGACGAAGACGCTCGCCGAGTTTGCCGCCGACCTGGGCTTCGATTTTGGTCAGGGCTATTTCTGGTCGCGACCGGTTCCTGAGGCCGAGGCGAAACCCGCCGAGATGACGCCGCTCATCGGCTCGAGATTGAGGCGTTTCGACGACTAAACACTATGCTTCCAGGAGTAAGGCATGACGAAGTACCAGGCATCGGCAAAAGCATCATGGACTGCCATCACGGCCCTTGCCATTTTTTTTGTGGCCGCGGGATCAGCCGCCGCGCAGACCGACCTTTCGCCCTATGCCAAGGCGGAAGCCGCGGCGGCTGCCGACGGCACCACTACCAGCTCCCATGGCTGGGAAGTTCGCTACGGCATCGCCGGCGGGCAGGCTTCCGCCGCCTCCCTTGAGCGCCTCGTCGGCAAGGCCGAATCCTTCGCCGTGGATCTCTTCAAGTGGAAGGACGAGGTCAGCGGCGAAAATCGGTTGCTGGGGGTCGGCGA
>JBAQLW010000234.1:0-4799 GCA_049302175.1 Rectinemataceae bacterium | reverse complement strand
CTATGACGCCGCGCAAGCCCCCGGTGCCGAACTCCAGGTCCCTGTAAAACCTGTCCTCAAGTTCCTTTTCGTCATTCCTGATAAGGAGGTCTTTCACTTCGGAAGTGAAGCCGGCATCTTTCTCATGGGCTGCATAGTCGCGCGCTCTCTCAAGAAGGGCAGTTTTGTCCATAGGAGGCTCCTTGTTGCCTTTGCGGGGCTCACTGGTAATCCTTCATGGAGTATACGTAATACTGGCGATTTGCGCAATAAAAGCCTTTACCCGGGCGGGTAGGCTTTGAGCCTTATGGATGGCGGAAGACAGGTCATTCGAGGTAGGCGAGAAAATCGGAAGGTTTGTCCAGGATGCCCGCCGCGCCTCCATTCACGAGTTCGGCCTTGGAGCGATAGCCCCATGATGCCCCCAGGGGAAGCATTCCGCTCGCCGCTCCCGTCCTCATGTCCACCCCCGAGTCGCCGATGAAGGCGAACTGCCCGGTCGGGATTCCCGCGATCCTGGCTATCTCCAGAGCGCTCGAAGGGTCAGGTTTGCGCGGGGCCGATTCCCTGTCGCCGATCACGGCGAGGAAGGGGATTTGAGGAAAGAGGGACGCAACTATATGCTTCACCATAGGGTCGGGCTTGTTGGAGAGGACGGAGCACAGCACTTTCCCGCTCGACAAGGTCGCGAGAAGCTCCTCTATGCCGGGGAAGGGTTTTGTCGTCGCGAGTGACCTACGGGTATACTCCGATACCGCTTCATTGAGGAGGGTTGTGAAAAGCTCCTCATTCCCAGCCTCGGGAGAGGCGATTGAGGAGGGCAAGGCTCGTCGCATAAGCATGGCGAAACCATTGCCGACCATCACCTTGTATGTGAGCATGCTGTGTTCGGGAAACCCATGGGCCGACAGAACGGAGTTCACCGCGTCGCCCAGATCGCCTATCGTGTCGGCCAAGGTCCCATCGAGATCGAAAATTGCCGCTCTGATCATCTGCCGCTGTCAGCCTGGTTTTCCATCGCCATCAAGATCGGCATCCTTGCCTCCGGCGAGCTTGAAGGCAGATTCCTTCTCCGATATTTCGCGCTCTATGTTCTTGAGCTGTTCGATGATGGGCGCGATGCCTTCCGAATAGGTTCCGATCATCGGTTCGCCCTTTTCGACGAGGAGTTCATAGACTCCCGCGCCCAGTTTCGCCGTCAAGGATTGACCTTTGGCGCGCAACTGAAGGATTTCGACCTTCAGCTTACCCATTTCACCCCATACCTGGGCCTGGGAACCTGCCTTGTTGAGGAATTCCTTCGATGTATCGAAGCTCTTTTCAAAAAAATCCTTCATTTTATCGGAAAATGCCATAAATACCTCCGCATTTTAAAAATACGCAATTCCGGCCGTGACAGCAACTGCCGCATCGGGTATATTTTCATGAAGGAAGCGTAAAGACGATGAAATGTCCACACTGCGGAAGCCTTGATGACAAGGTGATAGACTCGAGAAGCCTCGCGAACGGCGAAGCCATACGGCGACGCCGCGAGTGCCTTTCCTGCAATCTCCGCTTCACGAGCTACGAGCGCATCGAAGAAAAGCCACTCATGGTCGTCAAGCGCGACGGACGGCGCGAACCCTTCGAACGCAGCAAGATCGAGCGCGGTTTGATACGATCCCTTGAAAAGCGGCCAATTTCGCAGTTGTCCATCGAAAACTTCATCAACGAGATCGAGGACGAAACAGCCCAGCTGGCCAAGTCGAGCAACGAGATTTCGAGCGAAGCGATAGGAAGCATGGTGCTCAGGCGACTCTACGACCTGGACAAGGTGGCGTATATACGCTTCGCTTCGGTCTACAGGAAGTATGAGACAGCCGATGAATTCCTCAACGAGATCGAACTTCTTCGAAGCCAGGAGCAGAGAAGCCAGATGGAGCGGCGCTCGGACGATGTCTGACTGATGGGATGGCGTGGCTTACGAAGCCGCGCTCGAACCGAAGAGGGGCTGCCGGACGACCGGCAGCCCCTCTTCGCAATTAAACGATAACTTCCAGAAGGGGTTTACTCTTCCTCGGCCTCGGCAGTCCTGAACGCCTGTGCGGCCTTGATGACATCCTCGGCGATCTTGCCCGAGATGGGCGCATAGTGGGAGAATTCCACCTCGAAGGATGCCGTTCCCGAGGTCATGGAACGCAGGTCGATGGCGTAGCGCAGAAGCTCGGCCTGAGGAACTTGCGCGTCGACCTCGACAATGCCTCCACCCATGGGATTCTGGCCCGATATCCTTCCGCGGCGGCCCGAAAGGTCGGACATCACGTCGCCGAGGTTCTTCTCCTCTACAAAGACCTTCAGGTCCATGATCGGCTCGAGAAGGGTGGGATTGGCTGTCTTGGAGGCTTCGCGGAAGGCACCCCTGGACGCGAGCTTGAACGCCATCTCGGAGGAGTCGACGGGGTGTTCCTTGCCGTCCGTTATGGCTGTCTTCACGTCCACGACGGGATATCCGGCCACGATGCCATTCTCCATGGCCTGGTGGATGCCCTTCTCGATGCCGGGGATGAACCCGCGAGATACGGACTGGCCGAAAAGCTTGTTCTCGAACTGATACCCCGTGCCCCTCGCCAAGGGTTCAACCTCGAAGACGACCCTGGCATACTGTCCGTGCCCGCCGGTCTGCTTCTTGTGGGTATATTCGGCGCCTGATTTCTTCGTGATCGTCTCACGATAGGCAACGCGCGGAATCCGCGTCTCGGCGACGATCTTGGCCTGGTTCTTGATCTTGTCGAGAATCATGTTGATCTGGAGATCACCCATTCCAGCGATAACCGTTTCCTTGGTTTCGCCATTGAAATCCACCTGGAAGGTCAAATCCTCCTCGGCAGCCTTGTAGAGGAGCTCGTTGAGCTTGTCCTCTTCCTTCTTGTTGGCGGCGGAGATGGCGACGTGGTGGACGGGTGTGGGAAGCCTCAAGGGGCCGAAGGAGAAGGGCCTGTCCATGGCCGATACCGTGTCGTTGGTCTTGAGGCTGACCGCCTTGGTGATGATGCCGATATCGCCGGCGGGAAGGGAGGGCACTTCCTCGATTTTCTTGCCCTGGGCCGTGTAGAGCTTCGAAAGGCGTTCCTTGTGACCGTCTCGGACATTGATGACGTCGAGCTCGGGTACCAGGGAGCCCGTGAAGACCTTTACAAAGGAAAGGCGGCCCGAAAACTGATCGATCTGCGTCTTGATCACCATGGCGCTTGCGGACTTGGAAGCGTCGACGGACACGGAGGCGGGGTTGCCGTCAAAATCCTTGACTTCCTCCACCGAGTGGGTGAGGGGGGTAGGCGCCATCGCGGTGATGAACTCGAGGAGAGCTGCCGTGCCAATGTTCTTGAGACCCGATCCGGCAAAAGCAGGTACGACCTTCGCCTGGGCCAGGGCGTCGCGAAGTCCGCTCACTATCTCTTCCTGGCTGAGCTGGCCGTTTTCGAGGTATTTCTCCATGAGCTCGTCCGAGCCTTCGGCGGCAGCCTCCGAAAGCTGGATCCGCGCTTCCTCCAATGCGTCCTTGTAACGTGCCGGAATTTCGGATGCCACTTCCTTCTGCTCGCCTGAGGATGGCTTTACATAGGCTTTGCCGTTGATGACGTCGATTATGCCCTCGCAGGCAGGCCCCTCACCCATGGGAATGGTGACAGGCACGGGATTGGCCTTGAATTTGGCTCGTACGTCCTCCAAGGCCGCGCCGAAGGAGGCGCGGTCCTCATCCAGCCGGGATACGAAGACCATGCGGGGCTTGGCCCTTGCGTCGAGGTTTCTCCAGAGTTTGATCGTTTCGATCTGGACGCCCGAGCGTGCGTCGATGAGGACGAGGGCGCTCTCGCATGCCCTGAAAGCGAGTATGACTTCGCCGACAAAATCGGATGATCCAGGCGTATCGATAAAGTTGATTTTGGTGTCGCGAATGGTGCAGTGGGTGAGGGTCGAACGTACTGAAATCTTGCGAGCGATCTCGTCCTCGCCGAAATCGCTGACTGTCTTGCCGGATTCGATGGTCTCCGGTTTGGCTATCGCTCCGCCCTGGAAGAGAAGGTGTTCAAGCAGCGTTGTCTTGCCGGTACTCCCGTGTCCGGCTATGGCGATATTTCTGATCTGGTCGGTGGCGAACGACATAGTGACTCCTTGCAAGGTTTAATAAAGCGTCATCCCTATTTATGTATAAGGAAACCGCATTATTATAAATGATAATACCCAGCTGTCAACAGTCGAACTCGACAAATTCCGTATTGACAATTGCCGCGGTTTCGGCCTAACGTACCGCTTGGTTTTTCGGGATGTAGCCTAGGGGCTAAGGCGTCTGCTTTGGGAGCAGAAGATCGGAGGTTCAAATCCTCTCATCCCGAACTTCGGGATCATAGCTCAACTGGATAGAGCAACTGCCTTCTAAGCAGTAGGTCGCCCGTTCGAGTCGGGCTGGTCCCAACATTATGGCATTCAGACGATTCCCTGCATGTCCGGGCGTCCCGGTTCGAGTCTTCCTGCCTCACCCACTCCCCTATATTTTCTTCTTCAGGCTTCCGCCCTTGATCGCGTCGATCGAGACCGAAATGATGAGCACGGAGCCGATGACGACCTGCTGCCAGAACGAAGGGATGTTGAGCATGACCATGCCATTGTTCAAGGTGCAGAGCACGAGGACGCCGAAGAGAGTGCCAAGGATCGTGCCCCGGCCGCCGGCGAGCCCGGCGCCTCCCAGAATGACGGCCGACAGGGCCTGCATGTTGATCTCGCCGGCGGCCTGCGGCAGGGCGGCGCCGGTCTGCGCCGAAAGCAGAAGGGCGGCTATACCG
>JBAQLW010000233.1:0-4799 GCA_049302175.1 Rectinemataceae bacterium | reverse complement strand
CCCCACAGGTCGCCATGGCTTGATAGCCGGCTTTGTCGAGCCGGGTGAAACCCTGGAGGAGACAGTGCATCGCGAGGTGATGGAGGAGGCGGGAATAGAGATAGGCGAGCCGCGTTACATAAAATCCCAGCCATGGCCTTTTCCCGATTCGCTCATGCTCGCCTTCGAAGCCGATTACAAGTCAGGCGAGGCAAGGCCCGATGGCGAGGAAATCGACCATCTGGGCTGGTTTACTCCCGACAACCTGCCCGACATCCCCCCTCCTGGATCGGTCGCCCGCTCTCTCGTCGACCGCTTCATCGATTCGAGGCGGAGCCTCGGGAATTCCTGAGCCGCCGCAGGGCTCCCCTATCGATAATCCGTATTTCCTTGCCCGAAAACTCCAGAATGCCCAAACGTCGAAGCGCTCCCAGTTCGCGCGAGAGGCTCGGCCGGGCCACGCCGAACAGTTCGGCCATCCTCTCCCTCGTCGCCTCGAGGCGCAGTATCGGCGAACCCGACAGCTCCATGCGGCGCAAGAGCCAGTCGGCCAGCTTTTCCCTGAGGCTTATGAACTGGGCGGCTTTCAGCCTGTCGGTGAGGGTGGAGAGCCTCGTGCCCATCTCGCCCAGAAGGGCTTCGAGCATGGCTTTGTGCCTCATGCAGAGGGCGAGGAGATCATCCTTGGGGATTACGATGAAGCGGCATTCCGTCCTGGCTTCTACGCTCACGGGCAACGTCTGGCCTTCCGTGAAGAGTATGGCCGCGGCAAGGGATTCCCCTGCCTTGAAGCTTTCAACCCGCACAACCTTTCCCTCGTCGCTCGTCATCTCGGCCCAGGCTTCACCTTCTATCAGAATATAAAGCGAGGAATACCTGCAGCCGGCGAGGAGGATAATGGAGTTTTTCGTGAAGCTCCTCAACGAGTGAGGGATCGAAGCAAGGCTCTCGGCCAGGGCGCTGGGATGAACGCCCGAAAACAATGGGCATGAGGCCAGCTTCGCGATATCGCGCAGTTCCATGGTCTGGTATTCTCCGTCATGGTATGCCCTTTGTCCAGTCCGCGCGCGCCGAACTGCAGGTGACGCGCCCCCCCTTGCGTGCCCATCCACCGCCGCCTACCATACCACCAAAACTACTAAGGAGACGCGAATGGACTTTTCCTGGAAAATGATCATCGATGCCGGCCTCATTTCTTCGGCTCTGATCCTGGCAACCTTCATCCGGTCCAAGCTGAGGTTTTTCCAGAAATATCTCATCCCCAATGCCCTCACGGCCGGTTTCATCCTCCTTCCCGTGTACAACTTTGTTCTCCCGGCGATCGGCTACAAAATGAATGGCCTTGGAGATCTCGTCTATCATCTCCTCAATTTCTCCTTCATCGCCATGTCGCTACGCTCTTCCCCGCCCAAGCTGAAGGGACACAAAGGCGGCGGAGTGCTGGGCATGTCCACCGGCATCCTCATGGGCTATGCCACCCAGGCCCTCCTTGGCCTGGGGCTTACCCTTTTGTTCATCCCCTCCGTGCATCCAGCCATCGGCCTTCACCTGCCCCTCGGCTTCGCCCTCGGACCGGGCCAGGCCTATGCGATCGGCAAGGGATGGGAAGCGATGGGATTTGAGGGTGGAGCTTCCGTAGGGCTCACCTTCGCTGCCATTGGCTATCTCTGGGCCTGCTTCGGAGGCGTCGTCCTCATCAACATGGGCCTCAGGAAGGGCTGGATCAGCACCGAAATGCTGAAATTCATGAAGGATAAAACCCTCCTCACCGGCTTAATGGCCAAAAATGAACAGAAGCCCATCGGAAGCCGCCTCACCACCGACTCGGAAGCCATCGACTCCTTCAGTTTTCATGTCGCCGCCGTCTGCGTCGTTTATTTCCTGTCATTCCTTCTCCTGAAAGGGCTCACTATTCTCCTCGGCTTCGCCGGCAAGATGGGGGCTGAACTGGCTGCCAATTTCTGGGGCATCAACTTCATCTTTTCGGCCATCTCTGCGATCATCGTGCGAAGAATCATCGACCTATTAAAAATCGGTTACGTGCTCGATGACGATACCCTCACGCGCGTCTCGGGATTTTCCGTAGACTTTATGGTCGCCGGAGCCCTGGCTGCCATTTCCCTTGTCTTCGTGGGAAAGTACTGGATTCCTATCGTCGTCATGTCGACAGTCTGCGGCATAATGGTAAGCATCACCGTGCCCTGGATGAGTTCGCGCCTGTTCCATGACTATAAATTCGAGCGGATGCTGATGCTCTACGGGGTTTCAACGGGCACCCTCTCGACGGGCTTGGCCCTGCTCAGGGTGATGGATCCGGAATTCAAATCCAAGGTTTCATCCGACTACATGCTCTCGGCAGGCCTTACCTTCATTCTCGCAATCCCCTTCATTCTTTCGATCAATTTGCCGGCGAAAGCCTATATGACGGGCGACATGTCCTATTATTGGATCATGATGGGCGTCGCGGCGCTGTATCTGCTGTATGTCCTTATCTCCTACATTGTGCTCGCGAAGAAGAAGAGCTTCGCCAAGCCTTCCCAGATTTGGTTCAGGGGGTGAGGGTAGGGCTGGAAGCTGGACTTAAGGCTTGCCTGGCTGTCGCAAGGATTTCGATGGCGGACGCGTATTTGTACCCCGACGCTGCCCTGTCGTCGAAACGGGCTCTATAGACAGCCTTTCCCACATAAAACTCGAATAAATTCCACTTGAGGACGCCCGGGCCATCGATTTCGGCGAGATCGATGGAGACCTCCTCACCTCCGGTGGGCTTCAGGCTGATGCTTTTCGAATTCAAGCTCAGCCTGCCATGGCCGAGGTATTCCATTCTGTCCATGCGCTTGCCGCGCAGAAGTCTTACGCCTTCGTCGAAAAAAATGGGACTATCGGGGGAAGCCGCGAAATTCGCCTTGAGCAATGCCTCGAGATGGGCTTTCTGCCAATGATCCCAACCCTTGAGCGAAGGGAAGAGGAGACTACCCCCCCGGCTTTCCATCCCCGACAAGGCTGGGCTTAGGCTCGAACCGGATTTTTCCAATTTGAAGCTTCCCTTTTCCTCGTACTCGGCGGTAAAACCGCAGGACAGGCAGGCAACCCGCTCGCCGGCCGACTTCAGCGTCTGAAGCTTTCCGCAGGCGGGACAGGCATAGAGGGCGAGTTCCAGGCATTCGGCGCGCTTTGGGTCCTGGAATTCCAGACCTTGGCGCTGGGCCCAGGCCGGGTCGTCATGTTGGATGGCCGCATTCAGTATTGTATCGATTTCTTCTACGCTCAATTCCTTTATGCGCTGTGGGGTGAGCAGTTGACTGTATTCTATCTGCATTTCCCCATCGCGCCGCGTATATGCCCATCTTGGTTTTGTCATGTAGGCGCCCCGCGATACCGCGCAGATGACTGGGGCTTTGAGAAGTTTCACCAGTTTGGCTGTGGAGACGGGGGAGGGCAGAGAACTCCCATCCCAGGTCGATTGGCCTTCGGGATAAAAGCCTACGACGCTCTTCCGTTTCCGTATGAATTCGACGATCCAGTTCACTGTCTCAATGTCGGGAATAGCCTTGGACTTGGGGATGGATCCCACGAGCTTTATGAGAAGGAATCGCATTATCGGCGAGCGCATGTTGCCGTCGCTGGAAACCCAGTGGACGGGGTACGGCACGAAATAGTTGGTGATGAAGGGATCCAAGAGCGTGGAATGATTGCCTACAAGTATGAAGGGCGGTTTCACGGTATCGAAAACCTCAAGGCCGATGGCGCGCGCCTTGTATCGGGAGGTGATGAAGGCGCCGTAGGTATGCCGGAGAATCCAGGTGAATAGTCTCGTGCTTGTGGGGCGATATCGTCGCGCGCTGGTCATCGTTTCCTCGCCTTCATCGTCATTATTATCATAAAGTATGTAAGAAAACGGCCGCGAACGCAACCAAGGGCGCGAAATCAGGCATTGGATGCGTCCGGGCTGGGGCGCTACCGCGGCCGGGTCGGCAGCCGCAAGGGCGTTTGACTGCCAAGTCCTTTTTTATTATCCTAGCTCAACAAAGCAGGAACTATGGATTTCAATAAAATACTGAAGCAATGGGACGAGAGCCAAAAGCAGGGCGCCAAAAAGAAGAATACACAGCAGGGACCGGGAAAGAAAGCCAATGCCCCTGGCCTGGAAGAGCCCGTCCGGCGAAACACGGCGAAAGCCGTGACACCAGCCGTAAAACCTCGGGTGAGTCCAGACGATTATCTCAACCATTGGATGGCTGTTCATGGCGTGCCCGACAAGGACGAGGACTCCGATTCCGGGGCGGATGACAAGTCTGCAAGGATAGAGGAAGCGGAACGCCTGCGGCGCATACGCCCTCAGGCTGTCCTCGACCTCCATGGGAAAACCGCGTCGGAGGCCGATGTCCTTATCGTGGATTTTTTGCATTCATGCAGCCTGTCAGGGCTCGAAAAAGTACTCATAATCCACGGGAAAGGCCTGCATTCGGCGTCGGAGCCTGTGATGGCCGAGGTCGTGAGAAGAGCCCTCGAGGCGAATAGCATGGCGGGAAGTTTTGGCGCCGCCGATCGCAGCCAGGGAGGGCGTGGCGCTACCTGGGTGAGGATCAGGAAGAGGGATTATTTTTCTCGATAGATGATTCTGCCGCGGGAGAGATCATAGGGAGAGAGGCCTACGCGGACCTTGTCTCCGGGGACGATGCGGATATAGTGTTTTCTCATTTTACCTGAGAGGTGGGCGAGAATGATGTGGCCATTCTGCAGTTCGACTCTGAACATCGTGTTGGGGAGGGCTTCGCGGACGATCCCCTCTACCTCTATGGCTTCTTCTTTCGCCACGT
>JBAQLW010000232.1:0-1636 GCA_049302175.1 Rectinemataceae bacterium | reverse complement strand
GTTATAAACAGCCCCACGGAGCGCCAGCCGCGAAATCTCAGTATATGATTTCTTGCATTCTTGATCTGTTTCATTGGTGGTCCTGTTTGAATTTACAGCTTTTTAACGTAAATTAGAAGAGAAGATGAGAGTCCACAGTAAATTGGCGCGTTTGGCGTCTATAGCGATGTTTTTTATCCTTGCAGGGACGCGGAGCGGCTTCGCCGCCCCGATAATCGCGCTGGGAGTCCAGGGCGGAGCTTTTTTTTCACGTACGAGCCTTAGCGGTCTCAATCCAGCCATCCAGACAGGTTGGGATCTGAAAATCGCCGGTATTGTCGAATCGAGCGATATTTTTTCTTTTGATACAGTTTCAGCGAACACCGGCGGCCCTTTAGTCGCCGCCTTTTCCGGACGTGTCCAGGCGGACTTTTTCGGCTTCGGTACTTCCCTGCCCCAAGCCGACGGGAATCTGTACAGGGCATGGCAGGGAATCGGGTTAAGCATGCTAGGAGGCTTGCGCACAAAGGTTTTCGCCCTTCCTTTGGGCATGAGAGCCTCGGTGAGAATGGAAGCGGGATCGGGCCTCAGGACGACGAAGTATTCGGGAACCGGCCTGGTAAGCGCGAATCCAGCCATTCTGGGACAAGCCGGCTTGGACATAATCGTGTCGAGAAGATTTATTCTCGGCATAGCCCTCCCTCTTGAGTACGCGTGGAAATCGGGAGGCAGGGCATTCATGTTTGGTCTGGGCGGAGCGGTGAGGTATCGATGATGGCAAAGCGCGGGTGCGGGACGACTTCCGCCAGGCTGGGCAAGCCCGGGTTCGGCCTTCTCGCTGGCTTGGCGATTTTTCTGCTCTTCCTTGTATCCTGTTCACAGTCGATTGAAATCACCACCGATCGACGGGCTCTCATAATTGGAATATCCGATTATGCCAATACTATTTATCAAGACCTCACCTATCCGGAAGACGACGCGATAGATATGGATAAGCTGCTTCTCGCCCAAGGATGGACCACCAGCAGGATGACCGACGCCCAGGCGACACTGAGCAACATCGAATCAGAAATGAGCAGCTTCTTCGCAGACATAGATAAAAATTCGACGGCACTGGTCTATTATTCAGGTCATGGGACGCTCAGCAATGACGGCTACGATGGAGATCCGGCTCTCGTACCCAATGATTTCAATTTCACCACCTGGAAACCACTGATAACGGCCGCCGATCTGTCGAAAATGATAACTGACTATATCCCGACAAAGAATGTCATCGTCATCGCTGACTCATGTTATTCAGGGGGTTTCGTCTCGTCGCGCGAGTCCTCCGACGTAATTCCCCAATCCTACGTCACCTACGGAACGAATTCGTCGGTTTCGGCGCTCGCGGCCCTTGGCCAGTTCGGAGATCTGCTCGCAGCCAACGCTGCGGAAAAAGGCATTCTAGCCCCTATCGTCATCTCGGCAGCTGGTTCTGCCGAGCTATCCTGGGAAACCGGCGCGCTTCAGAACGGAGTATTCACCTATTACCTGCTGGAAGCGGCTACTGGGGGCGACGCCAACCATGATGGCTTCGTCACCTGCACGGAAGCTTATACCTACGCCGCGAAGGCTATCGACGCCAATTGGAATCGGATATCGAGCAGTTCGGATGCTT
>JBAQLW010000231.1:0-4459 GCA_049302175.1 Rectinemataceae bacterium | reverse complement strand
TGCGCCTCTTCGTGAGCTTCCTGACGGGCTTGCCCTACGCTCCGGAGGAGGGAACGATCCTGCCGGCTTCAGCCAATCCTGTCCTCCGCGAAAACGGGAAAGCCGATCCCGCCTTGATCGATGAGGCCGCCGTGAAAGCTTTCGATACTTCCGCGATGCAGGTTCCTGTCGCGGCTCCCGCGCCTGCCGCCGCGGCTCTCGCGCCTGCCGCCGCGGCTCCCGCGCCCCAGCCCACCGCAACCACTCCCACGACGGTCGAGGCTGCTGGTATTGAGGCCGAACATGTCGCGGTCGTTGGAACCGTGACCGGCAAAACCACCTTCAAGGAGCTCAAGGATTGGGGCTTGAGCGAGGAAAAGATCAAGTCTGCCACCGATGGGAAAATCGGACCTGACGGAGCCGCTGTCAAGGACTGGGCAGCCGCCAATGGGTTGACCTTCTCGGAGCTGAAAGTGAAACTCCAGGATTTGCTGGCCGCACTATGATCCTGACCGGTTCCGCGTTCCGCGGCAGGCCCCTCTTGGCCTTTTCTCATCCACGTATGTCGGCGCGCCTAGGTGCCGATCACCGAGTTGATGAAGGAAACGAGAACATTGAGGGCGCGCTCGTTCGCTCCGCCCTCCGGAATGATGATATCGGCGAAAGCCTTTGTCGGCTCGATGAACTCGAAGTGACCTGGCCGGACGACGCCCATGTACTGCTCGATGACGGAATCGAGAGTCCGGCCCCGTTCCTTGATATCGCGCAGGAGTCTGCGGATGAACCTGATATCGTCGGGCGTATCGACGAAAATCTTGAGGTCGATGAGATCGCGCACCGCCTTGTTCGTGTAAATCATTATGCCTTCAAAAAGCACGACTTTCTGCGGCAATACGTGGATAGTTTCCTGGGTTCGTCTATGGTGGACAAAATCGTAGGTGGGCATCTCGATGCTCTGGCCGCTTTTCAGCGCCTTCAGCTGTTCTATGATGAGATCGTTGTCGAAGGCGTCGGGGTGGTCGAAATTGAAGGCGGTGATATTGGAATTCGAGATGAATTCTGCCGACTTGTAATAATTGTCCTGGGGGATGAAGACGAAATCGGAGACGAGTTCCGAGATTTTTCGGACGATGGTCGTCTTCCCCGATCCCGATCCGCCGCAGATGCCGATCACTCGGACGGGCGTCATCATTTCCCCCCTTCCAGCAAGAATCTTTCCACCTCATCGATGACCGAATCCGGGGTCGAGGCACCTGCCGAGAGGCCGACTTTTTCGAAGGAGAATATCTCCCCGGGAAGCTCCCTGCCGGTTTCTATATGCCAGGAGGGTTTTCCCGATTCCTTCGCGGCCATAAAGAGGCGCTGGGTATTGGCCGAGTTCCTGCCGCCGACGATGATGAGCGCATCCACTTTCTCCGCCAGGTCGGCAAGAGCCTTCTGCCTGTCCGCGGTGGCGGGGCAGAGGGTCTCAACGGCTAGAAATGAAGGGCTAGAGCGTTCGAACTGATCCACGATCGCGTCATACTCGCTCTTTTTGATCGTTGTCTGGGCAATGAGGGCAATGGGCTTCGCCACCCATGCCTCCGCAAGGGTTTTCGCTTCCTCGGCGTTCTCGACGACGACGGCGCCCGGGGCGTGGCCGACGATGCCAGCGACCTCCCCATGGGAGCGGTCGCCCGCTATGGCCACGGAGTATCCGCGGTCCAGGAGTTCCCTGGCTTTTTTCTGGCTCTTCAGCACGCGGGGGCAGGTGGCGTCCACAATTGTGATGCCCAGCTTTTCCATGTGGTTAAAAGCGTCGGGGGGGGCCCCGTGGGCGCGTATGACGACAATGGAGCCCCTGGACTTTTCGTCCAGCTCATCCGAATCGAATTTGTCGGGATCAAGGACGCTCAAGCCTATACCCTCGAGTGCGGCCACGGCCTGGGGATTGTGGATGAGGGGGCCATAGGTGAAGACGTTCCTTTCCTCGCTCTTCCCCACTCCCGCGGCCTTTTTCGCCGCGTCTTCGGCGCGCCTCACGCCCATGCACATTCCCAGTACGTTTGCCCTGACTATGATCATGGCTCGACTATACAATAAACATCCGTTCCTGTCATGTCTGGCCTTCGGGGTCGTTTCGTGGTGCGGGCTGGAAAGCATAAATATCCAATATTTATAAATAATTATATAACATGAATATATGATTCTATTCATCTTGCCGGGAAGCAAAAAAATGATATACTTGTCAGCCTGCGCCATACGCAACAACATGGCGGGGCAGGGGTCGGCTCGCACGGTCGGCGAACCTGAACAAGGAGATATAATGACAAACCGTAAAACAATAGTCGTCGCGATGGGCGGGAATGCTATCATAGAGGAAGGGACGGAGGGGACTATCGCCCAGCAGTTCGCCAACACGAGGAAGAGTCTGGCGGCCGTAGTGGGCATGATAAGTGAAGGCCACAAAGTAGTTCTCACCCATGGCAACGGACCTCAGGCAGGCGTCCACCTCATCAGGAACGAAGCGGCCAGCGGTCAGGTACCGCCTTCCCCTCTCGGCGTCATCGTCGCCGATACCCAAGGCTCCATGGGCTACATGATAGCCCAGAGCCTAGCCAACGCCCTCCTCAAGAGTGGCGTTCACAAGCAGGTTGTGACGGTTATCACCCAGGTCGAAGTCGATCCGAACGATCCGTCGATGAAGAATCCCACGAAGTATGTCGGTCCCTTCTACAAGGCCGAGCAAGTTGAGAAGCTTCGCGAGCGCGGCTGGCAGATCAAGGAAGATCCAGGCAGAGGTTTCCGCAGGGTAGTGCCCAGCCCCATGCCCCTCGATGTCGTCGAAAAGGAGACAATCAAGGACCTCATCGACGACGGCAAGATCGTCATAGCCGTAGGCGGCGGGGGCTGTCCCGTTTACAGGGAAGCGGACGGAACCCTTGAGGGCGTGGACGCCGTCATCGATAAAGACAGGGCTTCGGCTATCCTGGCAAATCTCATAGCCGCCGACGAGCTCATCATCCTTACGGGCGTCGACAAGGTTGCCATCAACTTCAAGAAACCCGACCAGAAATTTTTCGATCGCCTGACGGTGGCCGAATGCGAACGCTACCTCGCCGAGGGGCAGTTCCCGAAGGGCTCGATGGGGCCGAAGATCGAGGCAGCCTGCGATTTTGTGAAGCGGGGAGGGGCACGCGTGATCATCACGAGCATGGAGAACGCGACTCTCGCCGTGGACGGAAAGGCTGGCACGGTCATAACGGCCTGAATTTTCCACCGGTGACGCCTTCCGGTGTTTCGATTTGAAACAAAAAATTGCCCAGGGAAAACGGAGCTGTTTCCTCCCTACACAGGCGATATGAATGTGCATGCGCTTTCGGTTATCTATGTTTTAATTTATTGTCTATAAATGATATAGGCCATAGGTAAAGCTTGGGTTTTTTGGCATGCTTTTTGCTAGATGATGTATGAACCCTGAGGTTCAAGACAGCTATCCACAAGGAGGTATGCCATGGAACTTGTACCCTGGAACCGAAATGTCCCTCATGATCTTTGGGACGCATTTGACGATCTCCGAAGCGAGATGGAGCGCTCCTTCGGAGGCTTCAGGCTTCCCGACGCCACCGGATTGCTCGACAGGGTGGGCTCGCCCGCCATCGACGTCATCGAAACCAGCGACGAAATACTCGTCATGGCCGATCTGCCCGGCATCAGGAAGGAAGATCTCGAACTCAATCTCGCCGGTACCCTGCTCACGATCAAGGGCAGCAAGAAGAATGAACAGAATTCCGACAAGCGCAGGATTTTCCGCAAAGAGACCTGGGTGGGTAATTTCTCCAGGACAATCGACCTGCCGGCGAACATCGACAATGAAAAGGTGGATGCCGAACTCAAGGACGGAGTCCTGTCCGTGCACATCAGCAAGAAAGAGGAAGCCAAGACGAAGGCTATCGCCGTCAGGGTGGAGTGAGGGAGGAAGCCATGAACAAGAATGCCGTTTCAACCAGCGAAAGGATGCTGGTTCCCGCCTGTTCCATTGATGAGGATGTCGGCGTCGTCACACTGAGGGTTGAAATGCCCGGCGTCTCCAAAGAGGGTTTGGATGTGAGCGTGGAAGCCAATACGCTCACGATCGAAGGACGACGGGGAGGGAATCCTCCCGCCGGCGACTGGCTCCTTCGGGAGCGGCCGGTCGGCAGTTACCGGAAGGTATTCACTCTGGATGAAACCATAGACAGGGAAAAGATCGAAGCCGTACTCACCGACGGTTTGCTGACGGTCAAACTCCACATCCAGGAAGCTACCAAGCCGCGCAGAATAGCGATCAACTGACGGGCGCCTTGCCGAGTCATGGGGAGCCGCAACGACTGATTGAAGGTCGGGGCGGCTCCCTGTTTATCCCGGGGGTTGCCGGCTGGGTTGCCGGCTGCGCTGTTTAGCTTGACGAGCCGCGCTGTTCCGTGGTCCTATTTTTCGAATCTTTTCGCAAAGGATAGCA
>JBAQLW010000230.1:0-12682 GCA_049302175.1 Rectinemataceae bacterium | reverse complement strand
CGTGGACATGCCAGGCGTTCGATGCAGGCACCGCCACGTATTCGGCGAAGCAGCCGTCTCTATTCACGCCGATCCCAACGGTGTTGGGGCAGAGATGCCGCTTGCCAGCCCTGCAGGCTCTGCAGACACCGCAGACAATGTGGCCTTCGGCCGAAACCCTCTCGCCTGTCTTGTATCCTGAAACTGATCGGCCCATATCGACGATTTCGCCGACGAATTCATGGCCTATAGTCTGTCCTATGCCTATCGTACGCTCGGACCAGGCATCCCATTTCCAGATATGGACATCGGTGCCGCAGATGGCTGTTTTTCTCACCTTGATGAGAAGATCGTTGTCGCCGATTTCAGGTACGGGTACGTCCTGCATCCAAAGCCCGGGTTCGGCCTTGCTTTTCACGAGAGCCTTCATGTTGCCCTCCTTTGTTCGCTGTAGATTATATACCGATATTCCTATAGGAGAAAGAAGAGGGCGGCGCCGCTCACCGCGATTGCCGCGCCCAATATCTCCATGCTCTTCACTTTCTGTTTGAGTATAAGTATCGAGGGTATGATGATGACGACGGGCGTGAGTGCCATGAGAGTGCTCGCAGTTCCAGCCCCAGTGTTCTGCAGGGCGAAAAGGGAGAAGACGACTCCAAGGAAGGGACCGAAGATCGCGCCTATGCCTATGTTTCTGATGATCATTCTTTCCTTCGTAGGGGCGATGAAAACCTGCCTGGACTGCCTTGTGAGGAGGGCTTGGATGCCAAAGCCGGCGATCGCCATGAGCACGCGTATTTGGGTTCCCGAAATCGAAGAGTAGTCGCCAAGTCCAACCTTCGAAAAAATAAGTCCTCCCGCCTGAAAAACGGAGGAGAGGGAAGCGAAGGCATAGCCCTTCTTCGAAGCGGCGAAGGGAATGCCCAAGGTCTTCTGGCCTTTTTGCCGAGACAGCACGACGATGAAGATGCCGCCCACGACGATAGCCATGCCGAGCAGCCGCTGAGGCTTCATCCTCTCGCCGAGAAAGACAAAGGCGAAGAGAGCGGTGAACAGGGGGGTTAGCGCCTGGAATATGACAGTGATGCGGGAACCGATGAGAATATAGGCGTTGAAGAGGAAGTAATCGGCTATCACGAAACCGACTATCCCTGAAAGGGAGAGATAGAGCCAGGCGTCGGGCGAGGCGTCCAGGGGCAGAGGCATTCCACGGCTTATCGTTCCCGCGAGGGTGAGAAAGACAAGGGCGAAGGATACCTTCCAGAAGTTGACGGCTAGAACTCCTGCCTTCCTGGACGCGTTTTCGAAAAATATTGCCGATATCGACCAGCAGACTGCCGTGCCGAAGGCGGCCAGGGCTCCAATTTTTTCCATCGAGAAAGAGTATAGCCATATCGAAAGCCTAGATCCATACGATTTCGAAAAAGTTTGACTATTGGCCAATCTGGCCCTACATTAAGCATAGAGAAGGAGGGAAGATCATGGCGATAATAACGATTGCTCGTGAACTTGCATCCCTCGGCGAAGAGGCGGCGCAGGAACTTGCGCGGATTTCCGGATACAAGCTCATCGACAAAGAGTATCTGGAAGCCAAGCTCAGTTCCATCGGGATCACCGCCGAGAAACGGCAGAAATATGACGAGCGGAACCCGGGTTTCTGGGCCTCGCTTTCGCAGCAGAGGGATGATTACCTGCATTTTCTCAAGACGGCCATCCTCGATGCCGCCCTCGAAAACGACTGCATTATCATGGGGCGGGGCGGCTACGCTATTTTGAGAGGCGTTCCCCACATGCTTTCGGTGAAAATAACCGCGCCCATTTCGGTGAGGGTGGAAAGGGCGAAGCGAACATTCGGCTGCGACAACAAGCGTGCCTTGCAGATCATCGAGCAGAACGATCATGACAAGGGAGGTTTCCATAAATATTTCTTCTCGACGAACTGGGTGGATGCGAGAGAATATGACCTCACCATCAACACCGGGGGTACGGATCCAGCCCATGCCGCTGTAGCCATCGATTCGCTGCGCAAGGTTTTTGTCGACAAGGATAAGGAAAAGGCAGGCGTCCAGAAGATAGCCGATCTCGTGCTCGCCCAGAGCGTCGTCACGGAGATTATCTATGCCCGCAAGATCCCCGTGCATTTCCTGGAGGCGACGGTTGAGCAGGGCTCCGTAGTGCTCCACGGCGTCGCCAATGCCCAGTCCTCCATCGATACCGCACTCGCGGCAGCCCATAGGGTATCGGGCGTAAAAAATGTGGAGAGCGCGATCCAGCTTGTGCAGGAATTCACCGTAATGCCGTAAGGCACGGGTTCTGCCGTAAGGCGGTGACCGAGTCTCCGCGCGCTTCCGCTTTTTCCCTTGCTCTGCTATTATCTTTATCGTGGATTATATATCAAGTTTTCATGGCATTCTCGAAACGCTCAAGGCCAAGCCCTCCCAGGTGAAGTTGCTCATCGCCACAGGTTCGGGCGCCCGCAGGCAAGGTCCTCGGGTGAGGGATATCCTCGAGCTTGCCAAAAAGCAGGGAATAGCTGTGGAACAGGTGGATCAAGCCCTGCTCGACAGGATCGATCCAGAAAACAAGGGCGTAGCCTTGTCCATGCTGGCCAGGGATGCAGAGAAGGCGCTTTCGTTCGAAGATTTTCTTGACAACCCGCCCGAGAAGGCCTTTGTCCTGATATTGGATCATATAGAGGATCCCCAGAATTTCGGCGCCATATTGCGGTCGGCCGATGCCTTCGGCGCAAGCCTCGTGGTTGTGCCGTCGCGTCGCGCCTCCCCCTTGAGCGACGCGGCTGAGCGGAGCAGCGCAGGCGCCTCTGCCTGGGTGCCCGTCGCTTTCGTGCAGAATCTCGCCGACGCGGTGAAACGATTGCAGGCCAAAGGTTTCTGGGTCTATGCGGCCGACATGGGGGGCGCGCCGCTCGGAGGCCTCGATCTCCCCGATAAAACGTGCTTCATTCTCGGCAACGAGGGCGAAGGAATTTCGCGCCTGCTCTCGGAGAAAGCCGACGCCATAGTCTCGATTCCCATGCAAGGTCATGTTGAATCGCTCAACGTCTCGGTTGCGGCGGCGCTCTGCATGTATGAGTACCGGAGAGCGCACAACGACTAGATGTTCCAGATATCCCTGAAGGGATGCTCGCGTTCACAGTAGCGGCACACGAAGGTTGAGCCGGACATGCGTCGGAACTCCGTCGTCACGCCCTCGTTGTTCTTCGGGTTTGAAATGCAGTTGTCGTTCTTGCAGGAAATTTCTTCAAAGCCGTAGATGCGGGGTGGCATGGAGAGTCGGTATTTCTTGGCCACCTTTGAACCTCGAATGAGATTGAGCGTGCAGCCAGGGGCTATGGCGGCCAACTTCTTGAGGTCCTTCTCCCCGAAACTGATGATGTCGGGAAGCGAAATAATGCCCTTGTAGACTTCAGGACCCTTGAAAGAGTGGTAGACGCCGTGGCTTGACCGCACATTGAGCTTGAGGATCTTTCGCACCGCTTCGATATAGCTCCATATCTTCTCGACCGGCTCGCCCGTGGCGATGTGATCGATGACGATGCCTTCTTCCACCGGTTTTATGCCCACCTTATACTCAGGCTTGCTGTGATCCATGGCCGGAACCTCAAGGATAAAATCCTCGACAATCTCGGGTTCCATGGCGAAGGCGCCATCGAAATCATGACCGAGGAGACCCGATACCATGCCTATTTCAATGATCCTCGTCCAGTAGCCGTTCGCCGACTGGGCGTCCCAGCCATTCAGGGGCAGCTCGTCAAGGAAGGTGGGGATTGTGGGATTGAGCCTGTCCCGGGGCAGGGGGTGGTAGAATCGCGTGCCCTCGGGCAGGAGACCCAGCATGTCCTTGCGGAAGGTAACGCTGCGGCGAAGGGAAGGCGCGCGTTCGAGGATCGATTCTCCCATTCGCTCAAGCTGGAGTCGGGTGAAGTACCAGATTGGAGCGACCGTGCCTGATGCAAGGTATTCGTCGAGGGATTCGTAGATTTTCACCTGGTAGCCGTTGGCCTTCATCTTATCGACATAATAAGGAGGCATTGACAGGAGATCGGGGGCAATGAGATCGACTTCGACGTTCCTGAAAATTCGCAAGCCTTCTGCCTTGGAATGAATGGTGCGTCCGTGGTAAAGGTCGCCGGTGAGGGCTATGTGGATGTGGTCCTCGTTCCAGGACAGCTGTTCAAGGAAGGAGAATTCATCCAAAAACTCCTGGGTTGGGTGCTCGTGCTTGCCGTCGCCCCCGTTTATAAAGCTGGGACGAGGTCTGCCCGAGATCTCGGCATAGCGGGAAAGAACTCCCTGTAGCCAACGGCAGGTTCCTTCCAGCTTTGTGCGCAGGATGAAGCAGGAATCCGCTGAGTACCCGTAGAGCATCTTAATGGCGTCCGTGATGGATTCGTTCTTGTTGAAGGAACTGGACGCCGCGTCGAATATGTTCGTACGGCAGCCGAGGAACTTGGCGGCGTTGCGGAACGATTCCCGCGTGCGCGTCGAGTCTTCCATGAAAATGAGGTATACCTGAAAGTTGGGGTCATTGATCTTGAAGGCGCTGACATCGCCGCCCGAGAAGGCGAGCTTTTTCAGTTCGCTTGTTTTCCTGTAAAGATACCGCTGCTCGTCGAGCGAAAGGTCGTTGACAACCGATACCGTCCGACCTTTGAAAGGTCCTTTGCGTTCCATGTCAGCCTCCTTTATGCCTTGTCGGGCGGCGAAAGCCGCGCAAGGGCTTCAATGTGACCTGTCTGGGGATAAAAATCGTAGAGCCTGAGCGAATCGAGTTCCCATCCCGCGCGGACGAGGTCGCCAATGTCGCGCGCCATCGTCGCGTGGTCGCAGGAAACATAGACAAAGTATCCGATGTCGGCGCTTTTCAGCCAGTTGCGCGTAACAGGGGAA
Organism: Rectinemataceae bacterium; assembly: GCA_049302175.1. Taxonomy (GTDB): domain Bacteria; phylum Spirochaetota; class Spirochaetia; order Treponematales; family Rectinemataceae; genus CAYXUF01. Next base: position 7,793 of record JBAQLW010000230.1, on the reverse strand, counting down.
AGGCCGCTGCGCGGCGGATCGGCGAGAACACAATCCCAGGCGGTGGAATTCCCTCGGCGCGCAAGGGCTGAAGCTGTCCTGGTCCAGGATTCCACGTCAGTGGCAATGAAACGCCCCTTGTCGGGAGGCAGGTTGCCACGCGCCGCTTCGAGGGATACGGCGTCGCTTTCCACGCAGGTCACTTCCTCGAAATGTTCCGCGAGCCTCGCGGCAAAGAGGCCGGCGCCCGAGTACAGGTCGGCGGCTTTTCCGCCCGAGAGGCCTTCCATGGCATCGACGACGAGGGCGCCGGCCATCTCGAGATTGCTCTGAAAAAAGTGCTTCAGCGGGAAAGAATAGCGATGACCATCGACGATCGCCTCCGCTTTCGATTCGGTGCCTTCGATATAGAGCCTTTCATCCTGGCCGAAGACGACAAAGCGATCGCGCTGGCCAATTCTCGCCATCAGCTCCCTGTCAGGCTTGGATCGCCTGTTTTGAACGCGAAGCCAGGCATCGATGACAGGAGTGGCAATGGGGCAGCCCTCAGCGCGCACGGATGAAGCCGACTCGGCTTCCATGTAACCGAGGCCATGATCCTGTGTGAAGTGGATCTGAACCCTGTTCCTGTAGCCAAAACCCGAGCCGCTTTTTGAATCCATCGCCACGCTATCAAGTTTCGCGATACGCCTGAAGCTTTCACTCGCCGCCGCCGTTTTATATTCGAGCTGATGGCTGTATTCGATATGCTGTAGACTACAGCCGCCGCAGATTCCGAAAATGGGACATGGCGGATTAACCCTAAAAGGAGATGGTTCGATGATATCCAGGATTTTTGCGCGGCAGAAATCCCGGGAGCGCTCGACGATTTCGCAGGAAATTTTCTCGCCAGGTATGCTGAAGGGGATGAATATAGCCTGCTTATCGGAAAATGCGATCCCATCCCCGCCCACGGCGAGTCTTTCAACATCTAGGATCATCCTGTCGGCCATGCTAGGAGGATAATATGCCGATTGTCAGGAATTCCGCAAGTACGGGGAGTAAACTTGTCCTGGGAGAATCGAAAGAAGCCGCCTTCATTCTTTCTCGCGATCGGGCTTGGTAGTATACTTATCATATGAGTATTTCAATCAGATCTCTCGGCGCTGCGGGTGAAGTGACGGGTTCCAAGCATCTCATCGAAATCGATGGGAAGAGAATACTGGTAGACTGCGGTGCTTTCCAGGGGAAAAGGGCTGAGGCTGACGAGAAGAACCGCGCCCTTCTCGGGGATATTTCGGCTTCGTCAATCGATGCAGTCGTACTCAGTCATGCCCATTTCGATCACTGCGGCATGCTTCCCCTCCTGGTCAAGCGTGGCTTTTCCGGCACTATCCTCTCCACCCCTGCCACACGGGATCTAGCCAACCTGGTGATGATGGATTCGGCTCACATCCAGGCCCGCGATGCCGACTACCTTTCGAGACAGGCTGCGAAAAGAGGCGAAACATTCACTTGGAAGCCGCTCTATGACGATCTGGATGTCGTGAAGACGATGGAGCAGTTTGTCACGATCAGCTATCACAGGCCTTACGCCGTGACCGAAGGCGTGGGGGTAGAATTCTTCGATGCAGGTCACATCCTAGGCTCGGCGCTTATCCGCATGAGGCTGAAAAGCATTGATGGCGAGGAGGTCGTGATGGGATTCACGGGCGACCTGGGAAGGAAGAACAAGCCCATCATCCGCGACCCCGAATTCCTTGTGGATCTCGATTACCTCATGCTCGAGAGCACTTATGGCGACAAACTCCATGAAAACACGGATGATGCCATGGAAAGGCTCGCCCACATCGTGACGAAGACAGCCTACGCGGGCGGCAAGATAATCATCCCCGCCTTCGCCGTGGAGCGGACTCAGGAGCTCATCTTCAATCTCCATCTTCTCCTCGACAAGGGGAAGATTCCCGACCTTCCCATATGGGTGGATTCGCCCATGGCCATCGACGCGACGGGCATTTTCCGCCTCCATCCCGAATGCTTCGACAAGGAAACGCACGACGCTTTCACTATCCATTCCGAGAACCCCTTTGGCTTCTCGGCCTTGCATTTTTCGCGAACTGTCGATGAATCGAAGGCGCTCAACGCGGCAAAGGGTTCCATGGTAGTGATATCGGCCGATGGAATGTGTGAGTTCGGAAGGATACAACATCATCTCATTCACACGGTCAGCGGAAAGGCCAACACAATCCTCATTGTCGGCTACATGGCTGACGGAACCTTGGGCAGACGGCTGCGCGATGGGGCCAGGGAAGTAAGGATCCATGGCGACTTCTACAAGGTGAATGCCGATATCCAGGCTATCGATGCCTTCTCGGCCCATGCCGACTGGATGGAAACCCTCGCCTGGCTTAAAGGCACCGATATCGCCAGGATTAGAAAGGTCTTCCTCGTCCATGGAGAGGGCAAGGCTCTCGACTCCATGAAGGAAAAAGTGCTCGGCGCTGGAGCCTCATCGGTCGAGATAGTCCAGGCTGGCGAAATCTACCCACTCTGAAAGGGAAGCGTTTACAATGGAAAAACTCTACGCTGGTCTGGATATAGGCGGGCAGAGCATCAAAGGGGTTGTTCTGGATACCCGGGGCAGGGTGCGTCGTGAGCTGTCGAGGGTCACACCCTCTTCGGAAGGGGCCACGGCAGTTCTGGCTGTCATCGGCGCTGTCGTACGCGAGCTTTCCCTGGCCGGAGCGATTACCTCCGTGGGCGTCGGTACGCCGGGCGGCATCGACAGGGAAGGTGTCATCGTCGGCATAGCCGCGAATATATCAGGCTGGTATGGAACGCGGCTGGGGGAGGAGATAGCGACAATGGCGAAGGCTCCCTGTAGCGTCCGGAACGATGGCAATATCGCCGCCTTTGCCGAATGGGCCGTGAGGGGTGGGCGTTCCAGGGGGCTCCTCTTTGTGGGGCTGGGGACGGGCATCGGCGGGGGATTTATCGAAGATGGCAGGATTCTCGGCGGCAGAAACGACATGGCGCTGGAAATCGGGCATATAGTGGTTGAGCCGTGGGGACGCTCATGCAACTGTGGCGTCGATGGCTGTTCCGAAGCCTATGCCTCGGGACCGTCGATCGGGCGGATAGCCACCGCCCTGGGGAGGGGAGAGGAGGCGATGCTTGGAACGCTGGCGCGCGCCGCCGCTCCAGCCCAGTCATGGCTAGGCTCGCCCTTGGCGGCGCGCGCCCTGTCGGGTGAGCTTTTCAATGCCCATGAAGTCTACGAAGCCTACGCGGCGGGAGATCCCCTCGCGCTTGCCGTCGATGCGATCGCGTCCGAGGCACTGGCCCGCGCCATATCGACAGCCTTGGCCATGCTCGCGCCCGATACGGTCGTGATCGGCGGTGGAGTACTCGCAGGGTCGCCCCACCTCGTCGCCAGGATAGCCGGCCTAGTGCCACGCTATGTCTATGAGGACGCGTGGAAGCACTGCGGCTTCGAAAAAGCCCAGTTTGCGCACAAGGCCGGACTTCTCGGCGCCGCCCTGTACGGCGCAAGCCTGGTTGTCGATCGATCCGAACTGCTGGGCCTGGCTTCGCGAGCCTCAGAGAGTATCTAGCTTCTTGATCCTCTGTTCGTGGCGGCCGCCCTGGAAGCTCGCGTTCATGAATACTTCCAGGATGTCTTCAGGCTTTTCCCTGTATTGCACCCTTCCTCCGTATGCCACGAAATTGGCGTTGTTGTGCTCCTTGGCCATGAGGGCGGTGAAGCTGTCGTGGATGAGAGCGCAACGGATTCCCCTGTACCTGTTGGCAGCAATCGAAATCCCGATGCCTGTACCACAGAGGAGGATGCCAAAATCATAGCCCCCTCTTGAGAATTCCCTCACCGCGAGGCCGGCCATGTCGGGATAATCAACCCTGTCTTCGCTGTCCACGCCCAGGTTTTTCACTGTGTGACCTTTCTTGATAAGCCACTGAAGCAGTTTCTTCTTCAGTTCCACGGCCCCATGATCGTTGGCTATGACGATGTTCATCCCTCAATCTTAATCAAAAGACGAAGGAACAGCAATAATGGGGCATCGCTTCAAATCGTCGCTTTGAAGCGCAACGCCGATTTTTGGGCGTTGCTCAGGCGAACCCGATTCGAGGAGATGTCATGAAGGCAGCGATGCTTTTTCTTCTGATGGTGCTTTTCGCCTGCTCGCCCGACAGCGCGGAAATCTTTATGCCCGTCGGCGATATCAGGCCACCTTCCTTGATCAGGGCAGGACAGAGCGGTCCCGAGGCCTTCGATATACTCTTCGATGAGGATATCGAGCCCGTCGCCGGAAGTTTTGCATTCCTGCCCGCCTTCACGAAGGCCACGCCTGGCGCGGCAGGCTCCCTGCTGACCCTGTCCCTTGAGCCTGCCGCGCGGGCAGGGGAACCATGCTCGCTCTCAGGGGAGGTGCGCGACGCGTCGGGCAACACGACGCGGTTTCTCTTCTCCTTCATCGGTTACAACGGCAGTCCCGCGCCGCTTCGGCTCAATGAAATCCAGCCCGGGAAGAACAGCTCCGCGAGCAATCTCCACAGAGACTACATCGAGTTTTTCGTCACGAAGGGAGGAAACCTGGGTGGAGTACAGGTGCAGTGGGCGAGTTCGGTCAAGGTGATGTCCTGGGTATTCCCCCCCTGCGATGTGATGGGGGGCGACGTTATCGTCCTGCACTGCGCTCCTGAAGGAAGCCCCGGCGAAGTGAACGAAACGGGTTCTGATCTCACCATCTCGGAAGGAATCGACACGAGCGTAGCGGGGAGGGATTTCTGGACCGATTCAGGCGGGATCCCCGATGAAACGGGCCTGATCCTCACGCGGCCAAGGGAGGGGGATCCTCCGGCGGAATGTCTCTTCTATGCATCGCCATCCAAGGAGGGAGCCGTGGATGCCCTCAAGCTCCGCGGACTCCTCGAAGAAGCCGAGCGCGAATCTGTCTGGCCGAGCTCCTCTCCACCGCTCTGGGAAGAGGGCTTTATCTGGAAAAGTTCCACCTCGAAACCCCTTCACAGGAAGCTTGAGGGTGAGGTTGGACCGGATCAATGGTATGTTGGGGATTCGGGCACGCAGAGCCCGGGGATAGTCTCGCCGGCGAATCCATCCCAAGGCTCAAAAAGGGTGAAGAAAGGCGCGAAACAGGCGGAATGAAGCGCCAGCGATACTCTAGGGTTTTATGAAATTTTCGATCTCATGCTTGGGCAGAGCGCCTACTTTCTGCTTCGCGAGCTGGCCATCCTTGAAAAGAAGGAGGGTGGGGATGGAGATTATGCCGTATTGCGAAGCGATGTCGCCTTCATCATCGACATTCACCTTTCCCACTTTTACTTTGCCCGCGTAAGCCTCGGCTATCTGTTCGATGGAGGGAGCGATCATCTTGCAGGGCATGCACCATTCAGCCCAGAAATCGACCAGGACGGGAATTTTCGAGTCGAGAACTTCTGCCTGGAAGTTGGCGGCGGTAAGGGTAACTTCAGTGCTCATGATGGCTCCTTGGAATTATGGAACATACAGTTTTATCTCTTGAATGTCACTATAGTATAGCCAAATATCCCGCGGCCGGTCAAATGGTTCACACGTTACCACTCGCAACGGTTTCAAGGTTGCCCTGGCGTTATTATCTTGCGCAGTTTAAAAATATTGAAGATACTGCTTGTGTTGGATATTAGTAATAATTTATCAAGGAGTCATATTCATGAAACCGCTCTCGAACGCGTGGGCTTTTTCGAGGATAGGCGGAGTCGATCAGGTGGTGATACGAAATGGCGGCGATATTGCCAATCTGGCGAAATTGGACCAGAAGCTCTGGGCTGTGCTGTCGATGCCGACAGCTCAGCCCGGCTTCAAGGATGTCTTCGAGTACCTGGATGCCGACAGGGATGGCAAGATAAGGGTTCCGGACATTCTCCGGACGATAGAGGAACTCAAGAACGGCCTCACATCGCTCGACCTTCTTTTTGAGCACAATGATACTGTATCCGCCGATCAGCTTGCCGATCCGGAGCTCAGGGATACCGCAGCGCAGATCCAGGGCAAGCATCCCTCGATCGACCTCTCCATGGTAGACGATACCATTGGTTCCTTTTCCGCGCGCCCATTCAATGGCGACGGCATAGTAACGCCGGCGACGGCTCAGGATGAAGCTGTCAGAGCCCTGATCGCCGCCCTCGCGGGAGCAGGCTACGCCGCTAAGGATGCGAGTGGCGAAATCGGGGTGGATGGGGCAGCCCTCGAAAATTTCATGGCCGACGCCGGCGCCTATAAAGCATGGTTGGATGGAGCCGAAGCCTTCAATGGGCTTTTCGCCTCGGAGGAAGAGGGTGGGAGCGCCGTCGGCCTGTTCAAGCTTATCCGTTCCCCCCTCAATGATTATTTCAAGCGCTGCAGGATCCTGGCCATGGCAAGCTCCTCCTCGGCCATGGGCGAGCTCGAGGCTCTCATGGCCTCGGTGCTTTCGAGAAACCTCCCGGAGGATGCCGAAGAACTTAAACGGCTCCCGGCTGCCCTGCCCGACGCGGCCTGTGTCCTCCATCTCGATGGAGCCCTTCACCCCGCCTATGGAGCGTCGATAGAGGCGTTTTTCGCCCTCGCGGGCAGGAAACTCGCCGAAGCGAATTCCGTTTCCCAGGCCGAATGGGAAGGCATCGCTTCACTGATGGACGCTTATGCTGCCTGGACCGATGCCAAGCCCTTCACGGGCGCCTCGTCCCTGGGCGCTCAGGTTTTCGGGAAAAGCTTCAGCCCTGAGGCTCTGGCCATGGTCAAAGCCCTCATAGAGCAGGACCTTGCCATGGCGGGGAAGGCCGAAGCGCTCAGAAAGCTCAGGATTCTCCTGGTGCTGAAGAGGGATTTTCTCCACATCCTCAAGAACTTCGTCAATCTTGACGAATTCTATCTCCGCAAGAAGGGGATGTTCATGTCGGGGAGGCTCTTCCTCGATGGAAGGGAGCTTGAACTTTGCCTCGATGTCAAGAACGCCGCCGCCCATACGACGATGGCAGGCCTTTCGTCCATTTATCTCATCTATTGTGATCTCTCCCGCAAGGATGGAGGAAAGAAATCGATAGTGGCCGCCCTTACCGCCGGCGATGCCGACAATATCTTTGTCGGCCGGAACGGTATTTACTACGGAACCGATGGCGACGATTGGGACGCAGTGATCACGAAGGTCGTCATACAGCCTATCAGTATCCGCGAAGCCTTCTTCAGTCCCTACAAGCTTCTGATCAGAACGGTGGAGGAGTTCGCCATGAAGCGAGCCGCCGCGGCCGAGGCTGCCAATATGGATAAGATGAAGGGCGCGGCACAGGTGACGGTCAATGGTCCGAAGCCGGATGCCACACCCGAACAAGTTTTGGCTAAGAAGATTGATGTGGGAACCGTGGCCGCAATCGGCGTCGCCTTGGGCTCAGTGGGCGCCATGCTCACCGGCATTCTGGGCATATTCTTCGGGATGGGTGCATGGATGCCTGTGGGTATACTTGCGATCCTTCTCCTCATCTCCGGCCCCTCGATGATCCTGGCCTACATGAAGCTGCGTAAAAGGAACATTGGCCCCCTCCTGAACGCCGAAGGCTGGGCTGTCAACGGACGGCTGAAGATCAACGTCCCCTTTGGCGTCACTCTAAGCCATCTCGCGGTGCTTCCAGAGGGCACCACAAGGTTGAGCAAGGATCCTTTCGCGGAAAAGAAAAAGCCCTGGGCTCTCTATATCGTGCTGCTCATCGTCATTGGCCTTGCTGTCGCGTATTTCCTCGGTTGGCGAGGACCAATTTTCGGTTGATAGAATCGCTCTGCCTCGTGC
>JBAQLW010000229.1:0-1760 GCA_049302175.1 Rectinemataceae bacterium | reverse complement strand
GTCCCGGCCGAAAGCGATCATCGATATCTCCCTGGGATTCTTTACCATGGGAATGTAGTTCCAGCTGATTTCGAGCCGCTTGCCTTCCTTGCTTAGGACGGGGATCTCATAGTGCTGCCTATTGGTCTGTTCCGATATGATGCGCATAAAACTCTTCTTCATCTCTTCCTTGTGCTCTTCGGGGCTGAAAAGATCCCACCAGGTCCTGCCCTGTATCTCTTCGGCCACATAGCCAAGCGTCTGTTCTGCGGAACGGTTGACGAGCCTGATTGCGCCGTGCACGTCCAGACCGAGGATGATGTCGTTGGCCGTTTCAATGAGGCTTCGGCTGAATTTTTCCGAGGCCCCGATTCGATATGGGCTTTCTGTATTCGCTTGAAACCATCACCCCGACCCAGGCGACGGCGATGACCAGCATCGCGCCGACGACGATGAAGGAGGAAGGCCAGCGTCCCGAGCTGCGATATACTCTCATTTATTCTTTCCCTGGCGTAAAGCAGAACACGGCGCTCCCTCTCGGCACGCTGTCTGCGTGCGCTTTCATAGTGTTGAACATAGCTCTGTAAAGCCTCTTCATCTGTTCGGTACAACACATAGTTGCCGGTGGAATGCCCGACGGCAGGCCTATGTGTGCTGCCGCACAGACCGTAGCCCGTTCCGGACGTATTATCAAGGTTGAGGAAAGAAAGGAGTGACGAATATGAATGGAAAGTTGGATGTCGTGAAGGGAAGAATCAAGGAAGCCGCGGGCGTACTGATCGGAAATGACGACCTTCGCACCGAAGGGAAAACGGATCAAGTCGCCGGAAAGGCCAAGGAAGTCGTCGAGGAGACGGTGCAGAAGGTCAAGGATAATGCCCAGAAGACAATCGATAGACTCAAGGGCGAAAAAAAGTAAAAACGAGTATAGAGTAGCGTTCGGGGCATCGGAGAATATCCGGTGCCGTTTTTTTTAATATTGACAAGAGTGCCTGTGCTTGCGAAAATACTTCTCGACTTTAGATATAAATGGTAAGGAGGAGTTTTTGGCCATTTTGTCTAGCCCTCCTCACGCCCCCAACCCACGTCAAAACCATCTTCTCGCAGCCCTTCCTGAGTTTGAGTACCAGAGAATCCTTCCCCATCTTGAACGCGTGCAGCTCTCACTGGGAGAAACCATTAGCGAGGCGGGCGGCAATACACACTATATATATTTCCCTACCACAGCGATCGTGTCCCTGCTGAATGTGCTCGAAAGCGGGGCCACGGCTGAGATCGCCGTTGTCGGTCGGGAAGGCGTCGTCGGAATTGCCCTTTTCATGGGCGGGGCCTCCATGCTGAGCCGTGCGCTGGTTCAGAGTGAAGGCTACGCGTACCAGATGTCCGGCGATCTCCTGAAGCGGGAATTCGACAGGGATCCCGCGATGCAGCACCTGTTCATGCGCTACATCATGGCCTTGCTGTCCCAGATGGCCCAGACTGCCATCTGCAACAGGCACCACAGCATCGACCAGCAACTCTGCCGTTGGCTCCTGCTCAGCATGGACAGGCTGTCAGGCAATGTTCTCAACATGACCCAGGAATTGATCGCCGACATGCTGGGCGTGCGTCGCGAGGGAGTGACCGAGGCCGCGAGGAAATTGCAGGACGCGGGTCTTATCAGCTACAGCCGCGGAGGTCTCACCGTTCTGGACAGACCTGGACTCGAAGCGCGGGTATGTGAATGCTACAAAGTCGTAAAGGAAGAATTCATCCGCCTTTTGCCCGATATCATCGCAGTG